>JALTZY010000241.1 GCA_027045905.1 Paracoccaceae bacterium | reverse complement strand
ACTCGGGGTGCTGGACGCGGCCCTGGAGACCGAGCGGGTCCAGGTTGGCGCCGAGATGGCCGCGCGAGCGGAAGGAGCGGATGTACATGATCGCCCGGATCGAGTCGCGCGCCGCCGCCTTGATCTCGGACAGATCCCCGCCGGCACTCACAACAGTACCCAGGCCGCCAGCCCCAGAAAGGCGAAGAACCCCACCACATCGGTCACCGTGGTGACAAATGCCCCCGAGGCCAGGGCCGGGTCCACCCCGAGCTTTTCCAGGATCACCGGGATGCCGACCCCGGCCAGGCCGGCGACGAACAGGTTGATCACCATCGCCGCACCGATCACCAGCCCCAGCATGGGAGAGCCGAACCACAGCACTCCCACCACCCCCATGACCACGGCGAAGATCACCCCGTTGGCCAGCCCCACCAGCGCCTCGCGCCGGATCACCCGCCAGAGATTGGCTCTGGTCAGGTCCTTGGTGGCGATCGAGCGCACCGCCACCGTCAGGCTCTGGGTGCCGGCATTGCCGCCCATGGAGGCGACGATAGGCATCAGCACCGCCAGCGCCACATATTGCGCAATGACCGCATCGAACTGCGCGATCACCAACGAGGCCAGGATCGCCGTCACCAGGTTCACCGCCAGCCAGGGCATCCGCTGGCGGGTCGTCGCCAGCACCCGGTCCGACAGGCTCCCCTCGCCGACGCCGCCCAGGCGCATCATGTCCTCCTCGCTCTCCTCCTCCATGATGTCCACCGCGTCATCAATGGTGATGACGCCCACCAGCCGCCCGGCCTCGTCCACCACCGGGGCGCTGATCAGGTGGTACTGGTTGAAGGCATAGGCCACCTCGGCCTCGTCCTGCAGCACCGGGATGGTGCGGAAACTGTCCTCGGTGATCTCCTTGAGCGGCACGTCGCGCCGGCTACTCATCAGCCGGCCGAGAGTGACATAGCCGGTGGGGCGCATGGCCGGGTCCACCAGGATCACATGATAGAACTGCTCGGGCAGGTCCTCCTGCGCGCGCAGATGGTCGATGGCCTGGCCCACATTCCAGTGCTCGGGCACCGCCACCAGCTCGCGCTGCATCAGCCGCCCGGCGCTCTCCTCCGGGTAGGTCAGCGACTGCTCCACCGCCACCCGGTCGGGCGCGTCCAGCGCCTCCAGCACCGCTTCCTGCTGGTCCTCGTCGAGATCCTCGATCAGATCGACCACATCGTCGGTCTCGAGCTCGCGCACCGCCTCGGCCAGCGCCGCGCGCGGCAGCGCCTCGACCACCTCTTCGCGCAGCCCCTCGTCAAGCTCGGCAAGGATCTCGCCATCGAACTCCCCCGCCTCGCCCGCCTGCAGGGCCACCAGCCGCTGGCGGGTCTCCGGGTCGAGCTGTTCGAGCAAGTCGGCGATGTCGGCCGGGTGCAGGGGCTCGAGCGCCCGATCCAGCGCCGCCACATCGCCACGCGCCACCGCATCCTGGACCCGGTCGAAAAGGTCCTCCTGCAGTTCGTAATCGCCCTCTTCGGGCCGTTCGTCCTGTGCGCGTTCATCCAGCATGGCAGCCCTCCGATTTGCCCCCGTATAGGCGAAACGGCTGCGGAAAAACAGGGCCAATCTGCCATTTACGCGCTTTCTTGCGCCGGTTAGCATGGGGCCGGAGAAATGGACGGGCACGCGATGAAACTGCTTTTGGGACAGACACTTGCCTTTGACGGCAACCCTTTCGTCGAGGGGCCCGCCGCGACCCGCCACGAGCGGCGCGGGGCGGTCCTGATCGAGGATGGGCTGATCCGCGAAACCGGACCCGCCGAGGCCTTGCGCGCGCGCTTCCCCGGGGCCGAAGTCACCGATTACGGTGACGCCCTCATCAGCGCCGGCTTCATCGACGCCCATGTGCATTATCCGCAGACCGCGATCATCGCCTCCTGGGGCAAGCGGCTGATCGACTGGCTCGAGAGCTACACCTTCCCCGAAGAGGCCCGCTTTGACGCGCCCGTATATGCGCGCGAGATCGCCGCGCGCTTCTTCGACCTCTCGCTGGCCCACGGCACCACCACCTCCGTGAGCTTCGCCACCATCCACCCCGCGAGCGTCGAGGCCTTCTTCATCGAGGCGCAGCGGCGCGGCCTGCGCACCCTGGCCGGCAAGACCTGCATGGACCGCAACGCGCCGGAAAACCTGCGCGACAGCGCCCAAAGCGCTTATGACGACAGCAAGGCCCTGCTTGAGGCCTGGCACGGGCGCGACCGGCTTTCCTATGTCATCACCCCGCGCTTTGCCCCCACTTCGAGCCCCGCGCAGCTCGAGGCCCTCGGCGCGCTCCGGGCCGAGCACCCGAATTGCCTGATGCAGACGCATCTCTCTGAACAGAAAGAAGAAATCTCCTGGGTGCGCGAACTTTTTCCCGAGTCGCGCGACTATCTCGATGTCTATGAGCGCTTCGGCCTTGCCGGCCCCGGGGCGCTGATGGGCCACGCCATCCACCTCACCGCGCGCGAGCGCGCCGCCATCGCCGAGCGTGACATTTCGCTGATCCACTGCCCCACCTCCAATACCTTCATCGGCTCGGGGCTGTTTGACATGCAGGGGCTCGCCGGCGCTGGCCTGCGGGTGGGGCTGGCCACCGATGTGGGCGGCGGGTCGAACTTCTCGATGCTGCGCAGCATGGGCGCGGCATACGAGGTGGCGCAACTGGCCGGCCATGCCCTGCACCCGGCGGCGCTGTGGTATCTGGCTACCGCCGGCGCCGCCCGCGCCCTGCATCTGGACGACAAGATCGGCAATCTCGCCCCCGGCATGGAAGCCGACATGGTGGTGATCGACCTCGCCTCCACCCCCCAGATCGCCCAGCGCGCGGGCCGGGCCGGAGATTTCTGGGAAGAGCTCTTTCCCACCATCATGATGGGCGATGATCGCGCGGTGCGGGCTGTCTGGGTCGGGGGAGAACTGGCCGTTCCAGTGACCTCAGCCCATTAACCCGCGGGCCAGATCATTGTGCCGCTCGATCAGGCGCGGCAGGTCCAGCGTGGTGAGGTGATAGTCGCGCACCACCTGCCGGCCCTCGACAAACAGGTCGCGCACCTTGCGCGGGCCGGTGAGCAGCAGCGCAGCCTTGTCCCAACTTCCGGCGGCCTCGACGCTCCGCATATCCCAGATGGCAATATCCGCGCGTTTTCCGACACTTATCTGCCCGGTATCATCCCGCCCCAGCACCTCGGCCCCGCCGCGCGTGGCGATATAAAGCGCCTCGCGCGCGCTCATCCGGTCGGCGCCGCGCGCGACCCGCTGCAGAAGCATCGCCTGGCGCGCCTCCTCGATCAGGCTGGCGCCGTCATTGCTGGCCGAGCCGTCCACGCCGAGCCCCACCGGCACGCCTGCATCGCGCATCGCACGCACCGGCGCGATGCCCGAGCCGAGCCGGCAATTGGAGCAGGGGCAATGGGCCACCCCGGTGCCGGTGCGGGCAAACAGGCCGATCTCGCCCGCATCGAGCTTCACGCAATGGGCGTGCCAGACATCGGCGCCGGTCCAGCCAAGCTCCTCGACATATTGACCGGGCCGGACCGCGAATTTCTCGAGACTGTAGGCGATATCCTCGTCGTTTTCCGCCAAGTGCGTGTGCAGCATCACCCCCTTGTCGCGGGCCAGCAGCGCGGCATCGCGCATCAGTTCACGACTCACCGAAAAGGGCGAGCAGGGGGCGATGCCGACACGCAGCATGGACCCTTCGGAAGCGTCGTGATAGCGGTCCACGACGCGGATGCAATCCTCCAGAATGGCGGCTTCGCGCTCCACCAGCGCATCGGGCGGCAGGCCGCCATCGCTCTCGCCGATCGACATCGCCCCGCGCGTGGGATGAAAGCGCAGGCCCACTTCGCGCGCCGCCTCGATCGTGTCGTCGAGCCGCGCGCCATTGGGAAAAAGGTATAGATGATCGCTGCTTAGCGTGCATCCTGACAGGGCAAGCTCGGCCAGGCCGACCATTGCCGAAACGCGCATCTCCTCGGGACCGAAACGCGCCCAGATCGGGTAAAGCGCCTGAAGCCAGCCGAACAGCAGCGCGTCCTGCGCGCCGGGCACGGCCCGGGTCAGGCTCTGGTAAAGGTGGTGGTGGGTGTTGACCAGGCCGGGGGTGACAAGGCAGCCGGCCGCGTCGATGATCTCTCCGTCGCTCACGAGCCCCGGGCCGATCCCGGCAATCACGCCGCCGCGCAGCAAGATATCGGCCCCGGCCAGTTCGCGGCCGCACTTTCCCGCCCCGTCATCCATGGTCAGGATCAGGTCGGCATTGCGAATGAGGATTTCCTGCACGTTTTCCTGCATGTCCTGCTCTCCGGTTCGGCCTTTCGCCCCCCTCAGGACATGCCGCGCGCCGGTGGAAAAGGGGCAAAGAACCGCCGCGCGCCCCCACTATTGCTGCGCAGCATCTGCCGATCAAGGGGCTTGCGACAGAATCTCCAGCGCCTGGGCGTGCAGCGCCGCATTGGCCGCCGCCAGCGCCCGCCCGCCGCCATGGGCCGGGCCGCCTCGCCAGTCGGTGACCACGCCGCCCGCCGCCTCGATCAGGGCGATGGGGGCCTGGATGTCATGGGCCTGCAGACCGGCCTCGACCACCAGGTCCACATGCCCCGCCGCCAGAAGCGCATAGGCGTAGCAATCCATGCCGAAGCGCG
The DNA here is from genome assembly GCA_027045905.1 of Paracoccaceae bacterium. Taxonomy (GTDB): domain Bacteria; phylum Pseudomonadota; class Alphaproteobacteria; order Rhodobacterales; family Rhodobacteraceae; genus JAAEUB01. Next base: position 6,943 of record JALTZY010000241.1, on the reverse strand, counting down.
TAAGTCGCACACGCGCCGAGAGCGCCTCGAAGGCGGCCCGCTCGGCGGCGCTGCCCACCTCGGGGAAGGTCGAAAACAGGCTCGCCTCCGAGAGCTCCGCGCCCCGGCTCGTCGCCAGTGCCCGGCGCCCCGGCGGCCCCTCGTACCAAGCTTCGCCAAGCCCGCCCAGGAAGCGCTCGCCGATATGGGGCTGGTCGATCAGGCCGAGACGCGGGCCGTCCGGGCCGCTCAGCGCGATCAGCACCCCCCAGGTCGGCGTGCCGGTGACGAAGCCGCGGGTGCCGTCGATCGGGTCCAGCACCCAGGCAAGGCCCGACGTGCCCGCCCGAGCGCCCATCTCCTCGCCCAGGATCGCATCGTCGGGCCGCTCGCGGGCGAGAATCGCGCGCATGGCCCGCTCGGCGGCGCGATCGGCAATGGTCACCGGGTCGTAGCCCGCGCCGCCCTTGTTCTCGGCCACGAGGCCGGGCGCGCGGAAATGCGGCAGGATTACCCGCCGCGCTTCGTCCGCCATGGCATTGGCTACGCGGATCAGGTCCTGGCGATATTCCTGCATGCTGCCTCCACCGGCCCAGCGCTACGTCAGGGCCAGCCGAAGGTCAAGCTGCCGCTGGCGATGTCAGGGAATGTCAGGCGACGTCGCTGAGTACGCGCGCCAGTTCGAAAAGCTGGCGGCGCTGGTTTTCGGGGATGGCGTAATAGGAGCGCACCAGTTCCAGCGCCTCGCGGTCGGCGAGGATATCGCCGGGCAGCGTCGTGTCGCCCGCCGTGGCACCGTCCCGGAGCCCTTCGAAAAAGAAGCTCACCGGCACCGAGAGCGCATCGGCGATATCCCACAGGCGCGAGGCGGAGACACGGTTCATGCCGGTTTCGTATTTCTGGATCTGCTGAAACTTGATTCCCACCCGCTCGGCCAGCTGCTGCTGGGTCATGCCCACCATCCAGCGGCGATGGCGAATGCGCTTGCCGACATGAACATCTACAGGATGCGTCATTGCGAAACCTCGTTTACTTACCGTACAGTCAAGAACCACATCAGGGGGCACAACCTCAACCTGTCTTTTTGGACATGGCGGCGACCTCTTGAAAAAATCGTTATAACAATTTGTTGAATAGCGCTCCAAGGGAATCGGGGTGACTGCCTCCGTGATGAGGGAGTCCAGAAGCTCTCGTTAAACGTGTTTTTGCAGAACGATTCGCGAAATGCGAATCATCGCCCCGCCCGGACGCGGCGGCCGATTCATCCGCATCTTTCCCCGCAGCCCCCCGCGCCCCGCCCGAGCCGGCCCCGGGCCCTGCCGGCGGCGATCCGGGCCGGGCATGATGAACGGACATGGCCGACCGGCAATCGCCCCCGGAGGGAATCCCCTTGACGATCTCCACCGGCTCCACCAGCGTCGGTCGCGATCATCTCGCCACTACCGCAGGAGCCCCCATGCGTGCCTATCAGATAACCGATTGCAGCCAGCCCGCGCATCTCGCCGATATCCCCCCGCCCCGGCCCGGCCCGGGCGAGGTGCTGATCGGGGTGCGCGCCTGCGGTCTCAATTTCGCCGATCTGCTGCTGGCAAAGGGGCGCTACCAGGAGCGCCCGGCCCTGCCCTTCACGCTGGGCATGGAGCCGGCGGGCGAGGTGCTGGAGCGTGGCGAGGGCGTGGAGCTGCCCGAAGGGGCGCGGGTGATGGCCTTTGCTCCCCATGGCGGGCTGGCCGAAAAGGCAGTGGTGCCGGCCAGCGCCTGCACTCCGATCCCCGAGACGATGCCCTTCAGCGATGCGGCGGCGTTTCAGGTCGCCTATGGCACCGCCCATCTGGCGCTGGACCACCGGGCCGGGCTCCGGCCGGGCGAGACCCTGCTGGTGCTGGGCGCCGCCGGGGGCGTGGGGCTAAGCGCGGTGGAGGTCGGCAAGCTGATGGGCGCGCGAGTGATCGCCTCGGCCCGGGGCGCGGACAAGCTCGCGGTCTGCGAAGCCGCCGGCGCCGATCACCTGATCGACAGCGAATCGGGCGATCTTGTCGCCGAGGTCAAGGCGCTGGGGGGCGCGGATGTGGTCTTCGACCCGGTGGGGGGCGCGCAATTCGCCGCGGCGCTGCGGGCCTGCCGCCCCGAGGCGCGGGTGCTGGTCGTGGGCTTTGCCAGCGGCGAGGTGCCCCCGGTCCCGGCCAATATCCTGCTGGTCAAGAACATCTCGGTGCTGGGCTATTACTGGGGCGGCTATCTCGCCTTTCGCCCCGAGGTGCTGCGCGGCTCGCTGCGCGAATTGCTCGGCTGGTACGAGACCGGCCGGCTCAGCCCGCATGTGAGCCACATCCTGCCGCTGGAGCGGGCCGGGGAGGCCTATGATCTATTGCGCCAGCGAAAGTCCACCGGCAAGGTCGTCGTGACGCCGGCCGGCGGCTGAGGCCGGAGCAGAGGCCTGAAGCGCGCCGTAATTCTGCCGCAGAAGCGCCAGCAGCGTGTCGGCCACCGGGCCGGTGCAGGTCTCGGCGCGGTAGAGGTTGATATTCACCTCGCCCAGATCCGGCAGGGCGCCGCCATGGGCGATGCGCTTGACCCCGGGCGGCTCGGTGCCCTCGATCACCGCCTGCACCGCGAGATCCGCCCCCACCGAAGCGTCGATCGAGCGCGCCGAATCGCTCTCCACCGCCATTTCCCAGCCGATCCCGGCGCGGTCCAGCGCCTCCTGCACGCCGCGACGGAACATGCAGCTGCGCTCGTAAGCGAGGCGCAGGGGGCGCTCCTTCCAGGCGGTGCCGCCGGGGGCGCCGACCCAGACCAGCGGCTGCACGGTCAGGGTCTCGCCGCCGGGCATCAGCCCCTGTTCGGTAGTCAGGATCACGTCGCATTCGCCGCGGGCGAACTGGTCGCGCAGCAGCCGGGTCATGGAGGAGATCAGCGTCACCTTGATACGCGGATATTTGCGGTGGATGTGGCGCAGCACCTTGGGGATCGCCGGATAAACGATGTCATGGGGCACGCCGAGGACGATTTCGCCCTCGAATTTCTGCCCGGTCATGTGCTCGACGATCTCGTCGTTGAGCTCCAGCAGACGCCGCGCCCGGCTGACCAGCTGTTCGCCGTCCGCCGTCAGCGAGATGCCGCGCCCGGATCGGTCGAGCAGGGTGCGGCCCAGGCTTTCCTCGAGCCGCTTGAGCTGCATGGACACCGCCGACTGGGTGAGATTCAGGAGCCCCGCCGCCCGGGTCACGCCGCCAGTATCGGCGACGGTGACGAAGCTGCGCAGAGCGGTGAGGTCGAGATTTCGCGGCATATAACACTTCCTTATGCTTCACCAAACAAACATTCGCTTCCCTTATACGTCATCCGCGGCTAGATATCAACAAGCGTGATGCGTATCCACTGAATCATCAGGAACATGAAAGGAGCCGTGATGACCACGACCTGCTGCCCGGCCAAGCCGCCGGCCCCGCCCAGCTTTTCCTCCCCATCCGCCGCCCGCACCGCAGCTACCGGATCGCGCCGCGGCCTCTGGCAGGCGCTGAGGCGCCTTGGCGAACTGGCCCGCCAGCGCCGCGCCCTTGGCGAGATGGAGCCACACCGACTCGATGACATCGGGCTGAGCGCCGAAGAGGCCCGGCGCGCGGCCTCGCGCCCGTTCTGGGATGCGCCGGAGCACTGGCACCGGCGCCCCTGACCCGCCGGACCGGCCGCCGGCACCTCCCAGGCGCAAAATCCCGCGCGTTCAAATCCCGCAGCCCTTGAAATGCCCCGCCCGCGCCCCAATATTGGCCGTGAGTGCGTGTCCATCCGGGGCGCGCCCACAGGAGAAATGTGCCGGAACGGCCCCCGTCCGGCTGGCAAGGAGGTTCAGGAGACTCACATGGCTCAATATCAATCTGTACGCACCACCACGGGCGTTCGGGCGGAAATCGACGCGGGCCTGCGCGCCCATATGAACAAGGTCTACGGCACCATGTCCGTGGGCCTCGCGGTCACCGCCCTGCTGGCATGGGCCATTGCCGGGCTGACCGTCACCACCGACCCGGCCCAGGCCGTGGCCCAGATGTCCAACGGCACCCTGCTCAACAGCTTCGGTCATGCAATCTACGCCTCGCCCCTGCGCTGGGTCGTGATCCTTGCCCCGCTGGCGCTGGTCTTCGGCTTCGGCTTCGCCGCGCAGAAGATGTCTGCCGCCGCGCTGCAGCTCTATTTCTACGTCTATGCGGCGCTGATGGGGCTGTCGCTCAGTTCGATCTTCCTGGTCTATACCGGCTTTTCCATCGCCCAGACCTTCCTCATCACCTCGATCGCCTTCGCGGGGCTCAGCCTCTACGGCTACACCACCAAGCGCGACATTTCCGGCTGGGGCGCCTTCCTGATCATGGGCGTGATCGGGCTGATCGTGGCCTCGATCGTCAATCTCTTCCTCGCTTCCTCGGCGGTGATGTTCGCGATCTCCGTACTGGGCGTGCTGATCTTCGCGGGCCTTACCGCCTATGACACCCAGAGGATCAAGAACGACTACATCCAGCACGCCCAGGCGATGGACAGCGAATGGCTCGGCAAGTCGGCGATCATGGGGGCGCTGAACCTGTATCTCGACTTCATCAACATGTTCATCTTCCTGCTGCAGCTGTTCGGCAACCGCGACTGACGCCGGCAAGGGACCCAAGACCAGAAACACACGCGACAGAGACACACAAGGCAGGGGCCGGTCCGCGCGACCGGCCCTTTCGTTTCGAAAGAATTCGTTTCGCAAGAAACTGCGCGCGCCCGGACTTTGCGCAACGTTAACCTTGATCCACTACACTGGCCCCCCAGATTGAAGGCAGAGACATCAGGAGACCGCAAGATGGAAATGCGCCCGATCCCGATAGATGCGCTGGTCAAGGCCGGGCTGTTCCCCGTCCTCGTGGCCGAGGGCGCCTGGGCGCGCTGGCGCGCGGGCGAGCTGCCCGAGCCGCCGGGGCCGCGCAACGGCGTGAGCGGCAGCGGCCGGGGGCTGTCGCTGCTGCTGGTGGGCGATTCGTCCGCCGCCGGGGTCGGCGCGGCTCACCAGGACGAGGCGCTGATGGGCCAGCTCATCCGCACGCTCGAGGGCGACTTCCGCCTGCGCTGGCGCGTAGAGGCCAAAAGCGGCGCCACCACTGCCAGCATGCTTGCCCGGCTCCAGCGCGCCGCCCCCGAACGCTTCGACGTGGTGGTGGTGGCGCTGGGGGTCAATGACATCACCCGCGGGCTCAGTCTCGCCCGCCTGCTCAGGCGCCGCGCCCGGCTCTACGAGCTTCTGCGGGAGCGTTTCCGCGCCCGGCGCATCATCGCCTCGGGCCTGCCGCCGGTGGGCAATTTCCCGCTCCTGCCCCAGCCGCTGCGCTGGGTGCTGGGGCGCCAGACCGAGCGCTTTGACGCGGCCCTTAAGGCGCAGGCACGCGAAATGGGGGTGGATTACGTGCCCTTCACCATCCCCTACCGGCGCGAGCTGATGGCCTCGGACGGCTTCCACGCCGCCCCTGAAGCCTACCGCCTGTGGGCGAAAATGCTGGTGCCGCATATCCGTGGCCAGGGCACGGACAGAGCGCCGCCCGCACGCGAAAGGGCCGCCCCGCAGGACGGCCCTGAAAATGCCGGGATGGAAGAGCTTACTTGATCTTGCCTTCCTTGTATTCCACATGCTTGCGCGCCACGGGGTCGTATTTGCGCACCACCATCTTCTCGGTCATGGTGCGGGCGTTCTTCTTGGTCACGTAGAAATGCCCGGTGCCCGCGGTGGAGTTCAGGCGGATCTTGATGGTCGTCGGCTTGGCCATGTCAGTAGCTCCTCATCGGGCGCGCCTCGGCCCGGGTGAATCCTTGAACCCCGCCTTTTAAGCCCATCGCGGCGCGAGTCAACCGCCATTCGTGCGAATGCGGGCGGGTGCGTGCGCGGATGGCCTGTAAGCCGGATTCTGTACCGGCGAAATATCCGCCGGCGACGGCCATTCCTCTGGGGCGCCTGTCGCCAGGCGCCTCATGCTGCCAACCCGGGCCGCGCGGGCAAGACTCCCTGCGGCCCCTATTCGGCATTGCTCCCGGTGGGGCTTGCCGTGCCACCGCTGTTGCCAGCGGCGCGGTGGGCTCTTACTCCACCGTTTCACCCTTGCCCTGCATGCAGGGCGGTCTGTTTTCTGTGGCGCTTTCCCTCGGGTTGCCCCGGCCGGGCGTTACCCGGCACCGTTGTCTTGTGGAGTCCGGACTTTCCTCGGGCTCCGGGCCAGCCGGCGCCCGCGGCCGTCCGGCCACCCGCGCCGGGAGATTATAGGCAGCCATGGCGTGGAGCGCAACGCTAGCCCGGGCGCTCAGGCGGGGTGGCGGGCGGCGAGGTCGGCAAGGGCGGCCATGTCTGCACTGCTGAGAGGGCCGCAAGCCCAAGGGCGGAAACGCTGGCGGAAGGCTTCGAGAACCGGGGCGAGGCCGTGCTCTGCGGGATAGCCGAAGCGACGGGCAGCGACGAGGAAGGCGGCGGGGTCCGGCGGCCGTGGCGGGCCTGGGTCGGGCCAGACAGCGAGGCCCTGAAGCGCAAGGCGGCGCCAGTCGAAGCGCCGGCCCGGGTCGGATTTGCGCGTCGGCGCGAGGTCGCTGTGGGCGATAACGCCTCTGGGCGGGATCTGCCAGCGGGCGAGGATCTCGGTCAGGAGGGCTTCGAGGCGGGCCATGAGCGGGGCGGCGAAGGGGCTCATGCCGTCATTGTCGAGCTCGACGCCGATGGAGCGGGAGTTCACGTCCGCCGAGCCGCCCCAGCTGCCGGCGCCCGCATGCCAGGCGCGGCGGGATTCCTCGACCAGCTGGAAGAGGGTGCCGTCGCGACCGATCAGGTAATGGGCCGAGACTTCGTGTTCGGGTGCTGAGAGGCGTTCGAGTGCGGCTTCGCAGGAGGCCATGGCGGTGAAGTGCAGCACCACGAGGGCGGGGCGGGCACCGTTCTGGCGGGGGCCGTGGTTGGGCG
>JALTZY010000240.1 GCA_027045905.1 Paracoccaceae bacterium | reverse complement strand
AACAGGACGCGCCCCAGCAGAAGGGTGACCAGCCCGGCCGCGAGCGCGCCCGAGAGGTTGCCCAGCACATCGGCCACCGCCTCGAGCTGCCCGGCAAAGCCATAGCCGAGGCCCACATAGAGCGCGACCCAGGTCGCCTCGCCGGCGGCGTCCCAGGCGCTGAAGCGGGCCCAGTTCATGCGCGCGGAGCCGACGAAGAAGTTCACATAGGGCCCCAGCGGGCTGACCAGCCAGCGCGAGAAATAGACCCCGGGCCCGCCCCAGCGCTCGGAAAAGGCGCGCGCGCGCTCGATCAGCACCGCGCGCCTGGGGTGGCGGGCGATCAGCGCGTCGATATGCTGCGAGCCCCGGCGGCCGGCGACAAATCCGACCTGGTCGCCCAGCAGCGCGCCCGCCCAGGCACCGAGGCTGACGGCGGCAAGGCTCAGGTCGCCGCCTGCGGCAAAGGCCCCGCCCGCGAGCATGATCAGCGACGAGGGCACCGGCAGCGCCAGGCAGGACAGGAAGGTGGCCAGGAATACCAGCGCCACGCCGTATTGCGGGACCAGGGCGATCAGGGCTTCGCTCATCGGGATTGCCCTTGCCCGCGATGTGCGGCGGCAGCGGCGCGGATGCGCTGCGCGATCTCGTCCATGCTCAGCCCGCTCGATGTGGCGATTTCGGCGAGCGAAAGCCTTCGCGCAGAGCCCGGCTCCAGCCCGAGCGCCGCGGCCACCTGTTCGGCTGGCAGGTCCCAGGAATGGGCCACATAGCGCGGCGTCATCCACGGCTCGATCGGCTGGTCGCGATGGGCCGGGTCGGCCCAGTAGAGGGTAAAGACGATGGTGCGGATCGTGAACATGAGAGTGAGCGCAGCCGCCAGCAGGAATGCCGGGGTCAGCATCGGGTGGGTCTTGAAAGCGTCGATCAGCCTGCGCATGAGCTCTCCTTGCGGCCCAGAAGACAGGCAAAGCGGGCCGCTGGCAAGGGAAAGGCGCAGGGGGGCGGGCAATCGCTTGAAACTCTTTCGTCCCTTTCGAGGGGGGCGAGACGCGTGGATTGCAAACCGCCGGGCCCCTTGTGGCCCGGCAGGCGGGCGGCCCTCACGTCAGCATCTTCATGCCGCGCGCGAGCCCTTCGAGGGTCATCGGCACCATGCGGTCTTCGAAGATTTCGCGGATCATGGCGATGGAGCGGGTATGGCCCCAGTGGGCCTCGGGGACCGGGTTGATCCAGAGATTGGCGGGCCATTGCTGGCGGGCGCGCTCGAGCCACAGCTGGCCGGGCTCTTCGTTCCAGTGCTCGTTGGCACCGCCCGGATAGGCGATCTCGTAGGGGCTCATGGAGGCATCGCCCACGAATATCGCCTTGTAATCGCTGCCATATTTGTGCAGCACCTCCATGGTCGGGATCTGCTCGGACCAGCGCCGGGCATTGTCGCGCCACAGCCCCTCATAGAGGCAGTTGTGGAAGTAGAAATGCTCCATGTGCTTGAACTCGGCGCGCGCGGCGCTGAAAAGCTCTTCGACTACGCGGATATGCGCGTCCATCGAGCCGCCCACGTCGAGAAACAGGAGCACCTTGACCGCGTTGCGCCGCTCGGGGCGGGTCCTGACGTCGAGCCAGCCCTGCTCGGCGGTGGCGCGGATGGTGCCTTCGAGGTCAAGTTCCTCCTCGGCGCCGTCGCGCGCCCAGTTGCGCAGGCGCTTGAGCGCGACCTTGATGTTGCGCGTGCCCAGCTCCACGTCATCGGCGAGGTTGCGAAATTCGCGCTTGTCCCAGACCTTGACCGCGCGCCGGTGGCGGCTTTCGTGCTGGCCGATGCGCACGCCTTCCGGGTTGTAGCCATAAGCGCCGAAGGGCGAGGTGCCGGCGGTGCCGATCCACTTGGAGCCGCCCTGGTGGCGCTTTTCCTGCTCCTCGAGGCGCTTTTTCAGGGTTTCCATCAGCTTGTCGAAGCCGCCCAGCGCCTCGATCTCGGCCATTTCCTCGGCGCTCAGGTGCTTTTCGGCCAGTTTCCTGAGCCAGTCTTCGGGCAGGTCCACCCGCTCGATCAGCTCGGCGAGGCTGGCGCTCTCGAGCCCCTCGAAGGCGGCGGCAAAGGCGCGGTCGAAGCGGTCGAGGTGGCGTTCGTCCTTGACCATGGCGGCGCGGGCGAGGAAGTAGAAGCCCTCCACGTCATAGGTGACGAGCCCCGCTTTCATCGCCTCGAGAAAGGTCAGATATTCGCGCAGGCTCACCGGCAGGCCGGCCGCGCGCAGGTGCTCGAAGAAAGGCTGAAACATGCCCCGCCCGCCTAGCCCGCCATGCGGGTGAGGATCACGCTGACAAAGACGCCGATGATGGTGAAGATCAGCGCGTGAGTAGCGGCGTACTGGGCGATGTCGCGCCCGCTGGCGCCGCCGCGCCTTCTGGCGGCGTATGCGCCGTAGAGCGCGCCGAGAATGGCTGAAACGACAATGGCCATCGGCCCCGTGCCCCCCGTGTTAGCCCGTCTGCGCCGGCCCGCCCGCGATCCGGACC
>JALTZY010000239.1 GCA_027045905.1 Paracoccaceae bacterium | reverse complement strand
TGCTGATCCTGCTTGAGCCAGGCCGCGGCCCGGCTCAAGCAGGATCAGCACGTCAAGAAGCTGTTCGAGGTGCTCGGCCCCCGCTACAAGGAGCGCAATGGCGGCTATGTGCGCGTGCTCAAGGCGGGCTTCCGCTATGGCGACATGGCGCCGATGGCGATCATCGAATTCGTCGATCGCGACGAAGAGGCCAAGGGCGCTGCGGACAGGGCGCGCCTTGCCGCCGAGGAAGAAGCCGAGCTTTGAGCTTCTTCTCCGGATGCGGAAAGGTCCCGCCAGCGCGCGGGGCTTTTTCACTGGTCATTGGCGGATCGCGGAGGCTCAGTTCGCGGCGGTTTTTCCGCTGTCGTGATGCAGCCAGGCGGAAAGCGCGAGCCGGTCGCTGAGCCCGGGTTCACGGGCCTTCTCATTCCCACCCACACCGAGAAATTCGAGCAGGGCTGCCCGCTTCACTTCCGGCAGGGCGTTCAGCGCCTCGATCAGATCTGCATCCGTCGGTTTCATGGCGACTCCTCCCGGCCCCACCATAACGGAATCCGCGAGAAAATCCATTCCGCGCTTCCCCCCCATCCTCCGGGGCGCTAGATTCGCCTTATGGCCGACCTGTTCGACAGTTCTGCGAGCTCGGCGAGCTCCGCCGAAAGCCCCGACAGCGCCGCGCGCCCGCTCGCCGACCGGCTGCGCCCGAGCCGGCTTGCGGATGTGGTCGGCCAGGAGCACCTTCTCGCCCCCGACGCGCCCCTTGGTGCGATGCTGGCCTCGGGCAGCCTCGGCTCGCTGATCCTCTGGGGCCCGCCCGGCGTGGGCAAGACCACCATCGCGCGCCTGCTGGCGGACGAGACCGATGCCGCCTTCGTGCAGATCAGCGCGATTTTCACCGGCGTTCCCGAACTGCGCAAGGTATTCGAGGCGGCGAAACTGCGCCGCGCCAATGGCCGGCGTACGCTCCTGTTCGTGGACGAGATCCATCGCTTCAACAAGGCCCAGCAGGACGGCTTCCTGCCGCATATGGAAGACGGCACCATCCTGCTGGTCGGCGCGACCACCGAAAACCCCTCCTTCGAGCTAAATGCCGCCTTGCTGAGCCGGGCGCAAGTCCTTGTCCTGCAAAGACTTTCCTCCGAGGCGCTGGAGCAGCTCGCGGCCCGCGCCGAGGCCGAGTTCGGCACCCCCCTGCCGCTCACGCCCGAGGCCCGCACCGCCCTGATCGAGACGGCCGATGGCGACGGGCGCAGCCTGCTGAACCTGATCGAGCAGATTTGCGCCAGTCCCCCCGAAGCGCCGTTGGACGCCGCCGCCCTTACCCGCCGGCTGATGCGTCGTGCCGCCGTCTATGACAAGTCCGGCGAAGCCCATTACAACCTTATCTCCGCTCTGCACAAATCCGTCCGCGGCTCCGACCCGGACGCGGCGCTTTACTGGCTCGCCCGGATGCTCGCGGGCGGCGAAGACCCCCGCTTCATCGCCCGCCGCCTCACCCGCATGGCGGTCGAGGATATCGGCCTTGCCGACCCGCAGGCCAATGCGATCTGCCTTGATGCCTGGAACACCTACGAGCGCCTCGGCTCGCCCGAAGGCGAACTGGCGCTCGCCCAGGCCGCCACCTATCTGGCGCTGGCCCCCAAGTCCAACGCCGCCTACACCGCCTACAAGGCAGCGATGAAATCGGCCCGCGCCACCGGCTCCGCGCCACCGCCGAAGCACATCCTCAACGCCCCCACCCGGCTGATGAAGGAGCAGGGCTACGGCGCCGGCTACCAATACGACCACGACGCCGAAGACGGCTTCTCGGGCCAGGACTACTTCCCCGAAACCATGGCGCGCGAAAGCTTCTACCAGCCGGTCGAGCGCGGCTTCGAGCGCGATCTGAAAAAGCGCCTCGACTATTTCGCCCGCCTGCGCGCGAAACGGGGGGGCGGCGGCGCTTGACAAGCGCGCCCCCCCGCGCAACAGAAGCGCCATGTTGACAAACCTCCTCCAGGTCGCCCTCGGCGGCGCGCTCGGCGCCAGCGCGCGCTACCTGACCAATGTCACCGCCACCCGGCTCTTCGGCCACGGCTTTCCCTGGGGCACGGTGATCGTGAATATCGCCGGTTCCTTCCTCATGGGCGTGCTGGTGGTGGTGCTGGTCAGGAGGGGCGGAAACGAATTCGCGCCACTGCTGATGACCGGGATTCTCGGCGGCTACACGACCTTCTCGGCCTTCTCGCTCGATGCCTTCACTCTCTATGAGCGCGGCGAAATCTGGCTCGCCGCCGCCTATGTGGCCGGTACGCTGGTAGTGGGGCTGGCGGCGATCGTCGCCGGCATCCTCGCTACCCGGGCGCTGATGGCATGAGCCGGGTGCAGAAGATCAGGCTCGGGCCGGACGAGGCCGAGCAGCGGCTCGACCGCTGGTTTCGCCGCCGTTTTCCCCATCTGGGGCAGGGGCGGATCGAGAAGATGTGCCGCAAGGGCGAGATCCGCGTGGGCGGCGCGCGCGTCAAGCCTTCGACCCGGATCGGCCCCGGTGCCGAGA
>JALTZY010000238.1 GCA_027045905.1 Paracoccaceae bacterium | reverse complement strand
CCATCACTGCCCCCGCCCCCGAAATCCCGGTGCCGGAAGCCCGCTCCGTGGTACAGCACCCGCCGCGCAAGGCTCCCCGGACTTCGGCGCGCGCCAGGGCCGAGGCCCAGCCGGCATTTCAGTTCGAAGAGGCAGCCGCGGAATACCAGCTTCCGCCCCTTTCCCTGCTGACCAGCCCCGATGCGGTGGAGCGCCATCACCTTTCCGACGAAGCGCTGGAGGCGAATGCCCGGATGCTCGAAACCGTGCTCGACGATTACGGCGTCAAGGGCGAGATCGTCAGTGTGCGCCCCGGCCCGGTAGTCACCATGTACGAGCTCGAACCCGCCCCCGGCCTCAAGGCAAGCCGCGTCATCGGCCTCGCCGACGATATCGCCCGCTCCATGTCGGCGCTCTCGGCGCGTGTCTCCACCGTGCCCGGGCGCAGCATCATCGGCATCGAACTGCCCAACGAAAAGCGCGAAAAGGTGCTCCTGCGCGAAATTCTCTCGACCCGCGACTTCGACGATCGCAATATCAGCCTGCCGCTGGCGCTCGGCAAGGATATCGGCGGCGACCCGGTCGTGGCCAACCTGGCCCGGATGCCCCACCTGCTGATCGCCGGCACCACCGGCTCGGGCAAGTCGGTGGCGATCAACACCATGATCCTGTCACTCCTATACAGGCTCACGCCGGAGGAATGCCGGATGATCATGATCGACCCCAAGATGCTCGAACTCAGCGTCTATGACGGCATCCCGCACCTGCTGTCGCCCGTCGTGACCGACCCCAAGAAAGCCGTGGTGGCGCTCAAATGGGTGGTGGGCGAGATGGAAGACCGCTACCGCAAGATGTCGAAAATGGGCGTGCGCAATATCGACGGCTACAATGGCAAGGTGCGCGAAACCCTGGCCCGGGGCGAGATGTTCTCGCGCACGGTGCAGACCGGGTTCGACGAGGAAACCGGCGAACCGATCTTCGAGACCGAGGAATTCACCCCGGAGGCACTCCCCTATATCGTCGTCATCGTGGACGAAATGGCCGACCTGATGATGGTCGCCGGCAAGGAAATCGAAGCCTGCATCCAGCGGCTGGCGCAGATGGCGCGCGCCTCCGGCATCCACCTGATCATGGCCACCCAGCGCCCCTCGGTGGACGTGATCACCGGCACCATCAAGGCCAATTTCCCCACCCGGATCAGCTTCCAGGTAACCAGCAAGGTGGACAGCCGTACCATCCTCGGCGAACAGGGCGCCGAGCAGCTGCTGGGCATGGGCGACATGCTCTACATGGCCAGCGGCGCCAAGATCACCCGTGTGCACGGCCCCTTCGTCTCGGACGAGGAAGTGGAGGAAATCGTCAACTACCTCAAGAGCTTCGGCGCGCCGGATTATGTCTCGGGCGTTGTCGAGGGACCGGATGAGGAGAAAAGCTCGGATATCGACCTGGTGCTGGGCCTTGGCGGCAATACCAATGGCGAAGACGCGCTCTACGATCAGGCCGTGGCGGTGGTGCTGAAGGACCGCAAGGTCTCGACTTCCTATATCCAGCGCAAGCTGTCGATCGGCTACAACAAGGCCGCCAAGCTCGTGGAGCGAATGGAAGAAGAAGGGCTGGTCTCGGCCTCCAACCATGTCGGCAAGCGCGAAATCCTGGTGCCCGAACATCCCCAAGGCTGACCGTGCCCCGTCAGGCAATAACCGGCCGGCGTTATGCGATACGGGGTGAAACCGGTGCATGAAGCGCCTATGTTGAGACCATGAAACACATGATCCGCACCCTCACCGCGCTTGCCTTCGCGCTCATCGCCCTTCCGGCCATCGCCGCCGAAAAGCTCACGCTCGACGAAATCTCCCGCTACATCAACAGCCTGAAAATCGTCCAGGCAGAGTTCACCCAGATCAATGCCGACGGCACCATCTCAACCGGCAAGATCTATATCCGCCGACCCGGCCGGGCGCGATTCGAATACGACCCGCCCAGTGCAGCGCTGCTCATCGCCGGCGGCCAGCAGGTCGCCATCTTCGACGAAAAGTCCAATACCGGCCCCACCCAATACCCGCTCAAACGCACCCCGCTCAGCCTGATCCTGGCCCGCCGGGTGGACCTGAACCGTGCCGACATGGTGATCGGCCACAGCTTCGACGGCACCGCCACCACCATCGTCGCCCAGGACCCGGAGCACCCGGAATACGGAACCATCGCTCTTACCTTCACCGACAATCCTACCGAACTGCGCCAATGGGTCATCACCGATGACATCGGCGACCAGACCACGGTCATCCTCGGTCCGCTCGAAGAAATCGAACGCCTGAACAACAACCTGTTCAATATCGCCCGCGAAGCGGAATTGCGCCAGCGCTGAAGCCGATCACTCCTCCGCGCCCCTTTCGCCTTTCTCCAAATACTCCCGCCGGAGGCGCGATTTTTCTGCGAAAAATCGCACCAGCCTACCGGCGCCGGCACCCGGCCAGCTGCTGACGATAGGTTTCGGCCCTGTCATCCACCTGATCGGCGATACGCAGAAGCCAGGGCTTGCGGCGATAGGTGCCGCGGGCATAGCCGCCCCGGCCTTCGTGATAGGCCAGGTACTGGCTGCGCGCATCATCCAGGGCGATTCCGAGCTCTTCGCTGCTCCGCACCATGTACCAGCCCATGAAGTCGGTCGCATCCCTGATGTCATCGCGCCTGGCCCGGCGACCGCCTTCGGCACGCTGATATTCCTCCCAGGTGCTATCCAGTGCCTGGGCGTATCCATAAGCCGAACTTTGCCGGCCCATGGGGATGACGCCCAGCACATATCGGATCGGCGTACGATTGTTACCGATGAATTTCGACTCCTGGTAGATGATCGCCATCTGCACATGAACCGGCACGCCCCATTTGCGCTCCGTACGCTGCATGGCCCTGAAATATTTCGGTCGCTCCCTGGCAATGCTGCACGCATCGTCAAGATTGCGCGGCGCCGAATAATTGCCGCCACCGCAGGCCGCAACCAGCAGCAGCAGAATCATGGCGCGAAGAGATCTGCTCATGTGCCTCTCGCCTAGTATCGTTTTGCGTGACCATAGCGCAAATCGCCCGGTTTTCAAATGCCCTGCAGGACGAAGATCAGGGTCAGCGGGATCGTCACCACGGACAGCAGCGTGGATACCACGACAAGCCCCGCCACCGCGCCCGCATCGGCCCGGTATTTCTCGGCCAGAAGGTAGGAGGTCACCGCCACCGGCGTGGATATCTGCAGCACCAATACGCCAAAGGGAACCGGCGCCAGACCAAACATCCGCCCAACTCCCCAGGCCACCGCCACCGCAAGGCCCGCGCGCAGCAGCGATATCCAGAACGCCCGGCCCAGCCGCCCCGGTCTGAGTCCTGCAACGGCCACGCCAAGGGTGATCAGCATCAGCGGGATCGCCATCTGCCCGAGCAGTTCCAGCGTATTGGTCAGAAACCGCGGCGTGTGCCAGCCCTGCCAGAGAAACAGCCCGCCCGCCAGCGTCGCCAGAACCATCGGCTCGCGCAGCACCCGGGCCGGAGACGCCCCGCCCGAGACCAGCCAGATACCGAGAGTAAAGACGTAGATCGCCGAAATGGCAAAGACCACCACCGCATAGCCGAGTCCCTCTTCGCCAAAGGCGAACAGCGCCAGCGGCAGACCCAGATTGCCGGTATTGCCAAAGATCAGCGGCGCCACATAGGTGCGTATCTCGAGCCCTGCCAGACGGACAAAGGCCCAGGCGACCAGCGTCATGGCTCCATAGGCGGCAATGGCGGCTAGGCTGACCGCGCTCAGCGCCGCCGGAGCGATTACGCTCTTCTGCAGGGCGGTAAAGACGAGCGCCGGCACGGCAAGGCTCATTGCCATACGGGTAACAAACTGAATATCATACGAAAATCCGGTTCTCACCCAGGCGAATCCCACCAGTGCCAGAAGGAATACCGGCGCGACGACCTCAAGCACTGTCAGGAGTATATCCACAGTCTGTTTCCCTAATAAATCCCCCGCGCGCATGGACAATACCCCTGGTTAAGGGATAGTAAAGCGGCAGGGGCTGAAATGATCATGCTGAAGACACGCGCCAAATACAATCTCGGGCAAATCGTCCGCCACCGCAAGCACCCCTTCCGCGGAGTGGTGTTCGACGTAGACGCCATCTTTGCCAATACCGAGGAATGGTACAATGCCATTCCCGAAGAGAACCGCCCGGCGAAGGATCAGCCGTTTTACCATCTCCTGGCGGAAAACGACCAGAGCTACTATGTGGCCTATGTCTCGGAGCAGAACCTGGTCGCCGATTATTCCGGCGAGCCGATCAATCACCCGGACCTGGAAGAGCTGTTCGGCGATTTCAAAGACGGGCAATATCCGCTTCAGTTTCAACTGAACTGATCGGATGACAGGCTGATGCGTACCCTGCCGGCTCAATAGCCCAGCGCGCAACCATCCTTTCGCGAATCGGACGCCCCGATCAGGACGCCGCGCGAGTGGTCGATCCTGATCAGTTGCCCACCGCCCAGCGGCGTCTCCGGTACCTCGACCCGGTGGCCCATTTCGGCGAGCCTTGCAGCGGTATCGGCACCATACCCGCGCTCCAGCTTCAGCACCGGACCATCGGGAAAGGAGCGCGGCGCATCCAGTGCATGCTGCGGCGCCATGGTGAAATCGACCAGATTGCTCATCAGCCGCGTATGCCCGGCAGGCTGATAGGCCCCGCCCATCACCCCAAAGGGCATCGTCACCCGCCCGCCTTCGCGAAGCATCGCCGGAATGATCGTGTGCATCGGGCGCTTGCCGCCCCCGGCCTCGTTCGGATGTCCGGGAATCAGGCTGAAACCCGCGCCGCGATTCTGGAACAGGATGCCGAATTTCTCCGAGACAAGGCCGGAACCAAAGCTGTGAAACAGCGAACAGATCAGCGAAACCGCCATGCGGTCGCGATCGACCACCGTCAAATAGACGGTTTCCTTGTGGATATTTTCGGTGGCGGGAGCGACTGGCAGGGCCATGGCGCGCCGCGGGTCGATCAGCGCCGCCAGCCGGGCGGCGGTCCGATCGTCAAGCATGTGCTCAAGCCGTACCATGTGATCCGGGTCGGCAAGGAACCTGTCGCGCGCATCATAGGCGAGGCGAGCGGCTTCGGCCTCCAGATGCACCCGCTCGGCCCCGGCCGGATCAAGCGCACCCATGTCGAAATGAGCCAGGATATTCGCCATCAGCAGCGCCGTCGCTCCCTGGCCATTGGGTGGGTGTTCGACCAGTTCGACACCGCGATAGCGGCCCGATATCGGCTCCCCCCAGCTGGCTCGGGTAGCGGCGAGATCCTCCAGGCTGTGACTGCCGCCAAGCGCGCGCAGGCTGTCGATCAGATCTTCGGCCACCTCGCCTTCGTAAAAGCCCGCCCGCCCCTCGCGCGCGATGCGGCGCAACACCTCGGCCTGGCGGGGAGCGGCAAAGATATCTCCGACCGCCGGTGCCGCGCCGTCTTTCAGGTAGATCCTTTGTGCCTCGGGACTCAGGAAGCCTTCGCGAGCGGCAATTACCCAGTCAAAGGCGGTGCGCTCGGATACCGGCACGCCCTGTTCGGCATACCGGATCGCCGGGGCCAGGGTCCGGGCCAGCTCCCAGCTACCCCGGTCGCGGGCAAGGGTGCAAAGGCCATCGACCGCGCCGGGCATCGTTACCGCCGCGACATCGCGGATCGGCATGGCCCTGTGTCCGCTTTCCCGCAGCGCTTCGCCATCCAGCCCTGCAGGCGCGCGCCCGGAACCGTTGAGCGCCACGATGCGCTCCTCGCCCGCCGGCTTGATCAGGGCGAAGCAATCGCCCCCCAGCCCGGTCATCTGCGGCTCGCAAATATTCAGCACCATCGCCGCGGCAATGGCGGCATCGGCCGCATTCCCTCCCTCGCGCAGCACGTCAATGGCCACCCTGGACGCCAGAGGGTGAGAGGTGGAACACATCCCGTTGGTCGCGTAAACGGCGGAACGACCGGGCCGGTGAAAATCGCGCATGGATTCTCCTGTCGCAATATTGCACGCAGCCTATGCGCCGAAAGCCGGGAAGCCAACAATTTCGGAGAAAAGTCCTCGACGCCGCGCACTGGGTGGGGGCTGTTAAACGCGGCGCCGAGGGAAGCCTATGCAGCTACCCGTACTGTATCGCCCTTCTTTTGGGCCAGTTTTGGAAGTGATTATGGCAAGAATGCGGCTTTTCGAACCGATCGTCCGCTTCATCTTGCAGCATGCGAAACGATCTCGCCTTATGCAACGGAATTCTCCCGGAATTGGCAACGACCACATTTCCGACATGTGAATCGCTCAAGGAACCCAGCACGAGATTCGTCTCACCTCGGGCTCACGAAGCGCTCTGATTCGCCTGCATGTGCATGCAGAGCCGATTGCGCTTCCCGATCCGGCTGAATTCGAGCCGGTCGGTCAGAGTACGGATGAGAAACCATCCAAATCCCCCTTCCGGCAGGTTATCCACATCGACATCGAGATCATGCGGCCTGCCTGCCGGTGCCACGCCGCCGGGCATCTCCACTCCTTCATCCTCGAGGAAAATGACGATCCCCGTATCCGTCCTTTCCAGGCGCATATCGATCCGCCCATCCGGCATCTCCGCATAGGCATGTTCGATCACATTGTTCACCGCTTCGGCCAGAACGATCTCCACATTCCCGAGGAAGCTCTCCGAAAAGCCGCAAGCCGCAAGATAATCTCTCACCTGCTTCAGAGAAGCGCGCAGCGCCATTTCGTTGGCGTCAAGGGAAAGTGAGAGGTTATCGGCCATGCCGGATTCGCCAAGCCTCATGGAATATTGCATCAATATAAGCGGCTTCAGGGCCTCAGGAAGCCTGCATATGCCCTGCACCCAGAGCGGATTCGGCAGAATCGTGGATGGTGAAGACCGTATCCATCCTGGTCAGGCTGAACACCTTTTCCACCGTCGGCGTCAGCCCGGCCAGTTCCAGCCGGCGGGCCGGTCCCGCCTGCTTCATGGCAGCGACGACCGCCCCGAGCCCGGAAGAATCGAGAAACTCGACATTTTTCATGTCCAACACGATGCGCTCGGGCCCGTCTCCGGTCAGAATGCGCATGTCATCCTTGAAGCGGATCGCTACCGCCGCATCCAGCCTGTCGCCCTGCGCCTCGATCAGCCGGGTTCCGTTCACATCCTTGTGGGTGAGTTCCATGCCTACCTAGCTCCCGCTTGCTACCATTGAGCCGCAGGGTAATTCCTTGATCTTACCAATTGGTAACCACGGGGAGAAAATCACCGGAATTTTGTGCTGGAAGCCCCCGGCGACACCGGGTAAGGGGCGGAAGAACAGGAGACGCCATGCCCGCCGTCCAAAGACCAGACGAAGACACGCCGCACGGCTTTGTCCTTGCAGTGTCGGCCTATCTGCTGTGGGGAATGCTGCCCTTTTATCTAAAGGCTCTCGCTCATGTGCCGCCGCTCGAAGTGCTGGCGCATCGGGTGATATGGTCGGTACCTGTGGCGGGGCTGCTGCTGGTAGTGCTGGGGCGCACCCGCGATCTGGTGTCGGCGATACGCAGCCCGCGCATGCTTGCCATGGCGGCGCTGACGGCGGGGCTTGTGGGCATCAACTGGGGCATTTATGTCTGGTCGATCAGCTACGATCACGCGCTGGATGCCGCGCTCGGCTATTACATCAACCCGCTTTTTTCCGTCGCCCTTGGCGCAGCTCTGCTGGGCGAGCGACTGACACGGCTGCAATGGCTCGCCATCGCTCTGGCGGCCGCCGCGGTGCTGACGCTGACCATCGCCGCCGGGCGCCTGCCATGGGTCGCGGTGGGGCTGACGCTCTCCTGGGGATTTTATGCCTTTTTCAAGAAGTCCCTGCCGATCGGGCCGAATCAGGGCTTTTTGCTGGAAGTGCTGATCCTGCTCATCCCCGCCCTGGGCTGGCTCGCCTGGCTGACGGGGCAGGGGCAGAACCACTTTTTCGACAGTGCCGCCAATGCCTGGCTGCTGGTGGGCACAGGCGCGGTGACGGCGGTGCCGCTGATCCTCTATGCCAATGGTGCCAAGGGCTTGCGGCTCTCGACCATCGGCATCCTGCAATATATCGCGCCGACGATGATCTTCCTGATCGCGGTGTTTGCCTTTGGCGAACCCTTCGGCACGGCGCGGGCGATTGCCTTTCCGATGATCTGGGCGGCGCTGGTGCTCTATTCGGCCTCGCTGCTCCACGAGCGCAGGAAAAAGGGCGAAGCCTGATCCGGCCCCGCCCCTTTCGCTCACACGGCAAACCGGACTATTCGTCCTCTTCCTCGTCCGCCTCGCCCAGAAGGGCTGCGACCTTCAGCGCCAACTGCTTGTAAAAGGCGGCGTGCGGTCCGTCGGGCTCGGCGACGATCAGCGGCTTGCCGGCATCGGAATTTTCGCGGATCGACATGTGCAGCGGCACCTTGCCGAGGAACATCACCCCGAGACGCCGGGCATCCGCCTCCGCCCCGCCGGAGCCGAAAATATCGCTGGTCTCGCCGCAATGGGGGCAGACGAAGGAGGACATGTTTTCGACGATGCCGAGGATCGGCACATCCACATCCTTGAACATCTTCAGCCCCTTGCGCGCATCCACCAGAGCGAGGTCCTGCGGGGTCGAGACGATCACCGCGCCCGAAAGCGGGGTCTGCTGGGCCATGGTCAGCTGCGCATCGCCCGTGCCCGGCGGCATGTCGAGGATCAGGAAGTCAAGCTCGCCCCAGTCCACCTCGCGGGTGAGCTGCATCAGCGCCGAGACCACCATCGGCCCGCGCCAGATCACCGGCGCTTCCTCGTCCATGAGAAAGCCCATGGACATGACCTTCATGCCGTATTTCTCGATCGGCACCACCTTGTCGTTCTCGATCACCGGGCGCTCGGTGATGTCGAGCAGACGGGGGATGGAGGGACCGTAGATATCGGCGTCCAGCAGGCCGACCTTGAAGCCCAGCGCGCGCAGGGTGGCGGCGAGGTTCACCGAGGTGGTGGACTTGCCCACGCCCCCCTTGCCGGAAGCCACGGCGACGATGTGCTTGATGCCAGGGATCGCCGCCTGGGCGGGGCGCATGTCGGGGCCGGGCACGCCCGGGTTCTTCGGCGGGGCCTTGCGCGCCTTCATCGCCGCATCGGCATCGGCCTGGGTCGGCGCCTCGACCGCCACCGCCCCCCCGGCTTCGGCACTCACCCCCGATTCGGCGGTCAGCACCACCAGCAGGTTTTCGATGCTATCGATATTGCTCTTCAGGTTTTGCTCGATATCGGCCTTGAGCTTCTGCAGGTCGCCCATATTGTCGGGCGGCACGTTGACCGTCACCACGACCTTGCTGCCATCCACGGCGATATCCTTGGCCGAGACCAGCCCGGCCTCGACGATATTGCCCCTGATACCGTCCATTTCCACCTGCGCAAGATGCGCGAGAATACGGGTTTTCATCGGTCTCTCCTCCGGGTCAGCGCCGCCTCAGCCGCGCGCAGAATACATGCCGACCACATGCTCGGCCTCGGCAAAAAACAGCCAGCGACCGGCGGTGACGCCGATCACATGAGACGCCACCGCCAGCAGGATCACCGGCTTGGTGGCCGGCAAAAGCAACAGCATCAGCGCGGGCAGCACGCCGATCAGGATGGTGGCAATGGCGCGCAGCTTGTGGGCGTGCTTGCGGCCGATCAGGTGCACCATCTCGTCCATCACGTAAGAGCGCGCGGTGTGGCCGCTCTCGAGCATCCGCACCTTGCCGAAACGGCCAAGGCCGGTGGCCGTGCCCTTGTTGGTGGCAAGGGTTGCGTATTTCTTGTCGCCCGCCATCCAGGTGATGATCTGCAGCACGGTGACCGCCAGGATCAGCCAGCCGGCAATGCGCGCCTCGCCCGCCAGCAGCGCCCCGCCGGCAATGGCGTATAGCTCGAACAGCACCGGGATCAGCGGAAACATGTTCCAGCGCGGCACGGTCTTGAGCTGGGCATACATCATCGAGGTGGTGAATACGGTGATCACCGCAAACAGCGTGCCGAGATTGCCCAGAAGCGGCCAGGTGACGCCGAGGAAGATCTTGCCGATGGCAAAGGGGGCGAAGGTGAACAGCGTCACCACCGCCATGATGCCCTCGCGCGAAAGCCACGAGGTGCGCCATTGGGAGAAGGCATAGATCGCGTTCTTCGGATTGCCCAGGTGGAAGGTCGAGGCGATGAGGCCGCCAGTGCTCAGCGCATAGGCCACGAAGAACCAGGCAAAGGCGGGCATGCCGGTCACGTCGGGCGTGCCCAGCCCCAGCCACATGAACAGGCCGAAGCCCAAGCCACTCAGCGTGGTGAAGATGATAACGGAAGGAGCCGGATGCATCAGATTTTCTCCAGTGCTTTGTCAAGCCATCCGAGGAAGCCCTTGGCCTCCGTGGCAACGGGTTTCAGTTCGGCCGCATCGCGGCCCATGCGGTCCTTGGGGCGCGGGGCGAGATAGGTATTGACCGGGCGCGTGCCCTGCTCGGGCATCAGGTCCACGGTCTCGCGGCTGGCGACCAGCTTCGAAACCTCGCTTTCGGGATCGCCCAGATCGCCGAAATGGCGCGCCCCGGCCGGGCAGGTGCGCACGCAGGCGGGCACGCGGTCCTCTTCGGGCAGGTTCTCGTTATAGATCCGGTCCACGCACAGCGTGCATTTCTTCATCACGCCGGCCAGCTGGTCGAGCTCGCGCGCGCCATAGGGGCAGGCCCAGGCGCAGAGCCCGCAGCCGATGCAGCGGTCTTCGTTCACCAGCACGATCCCGTCCTCGGCGCGCTTGTAGCTGGCGCCGGTGGGGCAGACGGTGACGCAGGGCGCATCCTCGCAATGCAGGCAGGAGCGCGGGAAGTGGATCGTCTGCGCCGCGCCGCCGTCATCGGGCGCGACCTCGTAGCTGAACACGCGGTTCAGAAAGGTGCCCGAGGGATCGGCGCCATAGGGGTCGATATCCGAGAGGGGCGCGCCGTAATTCTGCGTGTTCCAGCCCTTGCAGGCGGTGACGCAGCCGTGGCAGCCCACACAGGTATCAAGGTCGATGACCAGTCCCAGCTTCTTCCGGGTCGTTTTCGGTAGTGCCGTCATTATACTTTCCTCGCCCAGACTTTCGGCCCCTTGCCGACCGGAGACTTGATCGGCGGGAAGGAGGGTTGACTTTCGGCCGGTTTGGGAACCGCCTTTTCTATCTTCACCCGCAGGTCGAACCAGGCCGCCTGCCCGGTGATCGGGTCGCTGTTGGCCCAGCGCATGCCGTCGCCCTTGGGCGGCTGAAGCTCATGGATGATGTGGTTGAGCAAAAAGCCCTGGGTAGCTTCCGGCGCGCCTTCGTCGAGCGCCCAGGCACCCTTGCGCTTGCCGATGGCGTTCCAGGTCCAGACGGTGCTGTCATTGAGCCCCGCATGCAGGGCGACCGGCACGGTGATCGAGCCATGGGCGCTGGTGACCCTGGCGAAATCGCCCTCTTCGAAGCCGTTCTCCTCCCAGATCTTTTTCGGCAGGTATAGGTAATTCTTGCCCGTGATCTGGCGCAGCCAGGCATTTTGCGTGCCCCAGGAGTGATACATGTGCATCGGCCGCTGGGTCAGGGCGTGGACGGGGAATTCGTTCACATCCACATTTTCGCCTTCAAACGGCTCGTACCAGACCGGCATCGGGTCCATGGTACGCCGGATGCGCGCACGCAGATGCTCGGGCGGCTGTATGTCGCCGATCCCCTCGGCCGCGGCCTGCATCCTGCGCAGGGGTTCGGA
>JALTZY010000237.1 GCA_027045905.1 Paracoccaceae bacterium | reverse complement strand
GAGGCAGGCCGCGAAGGTGGCGGCGTAGGTGGTCAGGCGGCCGATGTTGTCGAACAACCCGCCGATCGCGATCCCGAGCGGGCCGGTGCGGCTGGCGATGGCGGCCATGGCATCGGCCACCGCTTCCAGCGCTGGCGCGGCGGCGACGGCGAGCTGGTTCGACAGCCCGCGCCAGATCAGGCCCAGCCGAGAGATCGCGTCGTTCGCGCGCTCGATCTGGTCGGCATCGGCTTCCGAAACCACCACCTCGAAGGCGCGCACGTCCTCGGTCGCCTGGCGCAGCGTGGCGGTGTCGATCCGGCTCATGGCGATGGAGCCTTCCTCGCCGAACAGCTGCCCCGCGACGGCGGCGCGTTCCGCAACGGGCACGAACTCCTCGATGGCGGCATTGATCGCGCCCACGCGTTCGTCGAGCGGCAGGGCCAGCAGGTCAGAGGCCGAGAGCCCCAGCCGCTCCAGCGCCTGCGCCGCGGGACCGCCGCCAGCGGCAGCCTGGCTGAGCCGTCGTGTCAAATCCTTCGTCGCCTGCTCGATGCCGGACATCGACACGCCGGCCAACTCGCCCGCACGTTCCAGCGTCTGGATCGAGGCGACGGTGGTGCCGAGCGACTGCGCGAGCTTGGCCTGTGCATCGACCGTCTGCAGACCGGAGCGGACCATGGCGACACCGGCGGCCGTGGCAGCGGCGACGGCGGCGGCAGCGGCCACCCGCACGCGCCGCGCGAAGCCCGCAAGCCTTGCGTTGGCCGCTTCCATTTCTCGGTTCAAACGCCCGAAACCACGGGCGCCGGCTTCACCGACTCCCTCCAGCTCGGCGCGCACTTGCCTGCCGCCGACCGCTGCAAGGCGGACGCTAACCCGTTTTTCCGCCATCGGAATGTTCCATCTGTTCGTTGAGCTTGGCGACCATCACCGCTTCGATGACGGGCAGAAGTTCGGCCGCGGCAGCGGGCGGCACGCCGAGCGCCTCACCGAGCGACAGCGCTGCGCTCAGATCCCAACCGACGACGGCGCCTGGCAGGACACGCAGCTGGCCGCCGAGGCGACCGACAAGATCCCAGACCTGCCAGCCTTCAAGTGTTCTCGGTTGATTTACCTTGGCCGGGCAGTCTTCGCAGGCGCCGCGGGGCTCGCAGCCCTCGCAGTATCGCTCGCCCCCGACGAAGGACCAGTCGGCGAGAGCGTGGAGACGTTTTTTTCCTGCTCCAGCAGCAGCCCCTTCGAGACGTAAGCCAGCTGGAAGGCCTCGAAGACGGGCCAGACGTCGAGAAGAGCGTTGATGGCCTCGGGGCTGAGATCTATCGCATTGCCGTTGGCATCGCCCACCCCTTCCCAAGCAAGCACCGCCTTGCGCGCCAGCGCCTTCGCGAAGGCCACCGCGCGCTCCTCGTCGGACGCGTCCTCGGGCACCGCTTCGACGGCCGGGTCGCTGCGCGTCGCCACCATCAGCGCCGTGGTCAGCGGGCGCAGCTGCACCCGGACGCCGGGGGCCAGTTCGTGCCAACGGGGCTCATTGGAAAGATCGAGGGTCAGCATCAGTAATTCCCTACCTGGTTCTTGAGAACGATTGTGCACATCTGCCCGGCCACGGAGTCGTATGCCGCCTGCCAGTCGAAACTGGCCTGGATACCCTGCGGTCCCTGGATCTCGACGCGCGGTCGCGGCAGGTAGACGGCATGGGCGGTGACGGTCAGGCTGACATTGGCGGAGATAGTCCATGAGAACTCCAGCGATGCGGCGGTTCCGTTCAGCGCCTGGTCCATCAGCGTTGTGTCGGCGAACCGCACGTCGATCTTGCCGGTGAGCGCGGCAATCGAGGGGTCCGCCCCGTCGATGCGGCCATCGTTGCGGATGGTCTCGATCCGCTCGACATTGTTGGCATAGGTCAGATCGGCCGAGACGATGTTGCCGAGACTGGCGCCGTTGCGCTTGATCGCGCCGTTGAAGTGACCGAAGCGCTGCAGGGCGTAGGCCGTGGGCGTGCCGGCCGCCGTGGATGTCGCGACATTCTCGCCCTGCGCCACCAGCTTGACGTCAGCGGTCAGCAACCCCGAGCGCTGCATGGCGATGTTGAGCTGATCCAGCACGCAGCCGGTATACATGGCAAAGCGCGGGATCTCCGGCATCGCCACCTCGACCGCCATGCTGGGCAGGTTCCAGGAGCCGGACTTGAAAGTATGGGTCTTGATGGTGGTGCCCGTGGTGGTCGGCGCCCCGAACGCCGCCTTCAGCCAGAAGCCGAAAGCCTCGGCGTCGAGCGGCACGGTGATGTCCCCATCGGCCGTCACCGCGTCCTTGATCGGCGCGAGCGGGTCGCGGCCATAGCCGAGAAGTTCCGAGGCCAGCAGCGGTTGCTCGGCCCCGAGCGAGGCGCTGGCGAAGGGCATCTGCATGAAGCCCGAGGCCGGCGCGGTGCCATAGGTGGTCTCGAACGCGGCCGCCAGTTGCGACCGCGCCCCCTGAGCGCGTGCCATGGTAATCTCCTAAGGTTGTTGCGGTCAGCCGAGCGGATCGGCCGTGGTGTAGTGCAGGACGACGGG
>JALTZY010000236.1 GCA_027045905.1 Paracoccaceae bacterium | reverse complement strand
TCTTCCGCCTCGCCACTGCCCTGGGCAACAAGGAAACCATCATCGCGCTCGCCATCCTCCTCAGCCCGCCGCCAGAGCAGCGGGCTGAGGAGGATGGCGAGCGCGATGATGGTTTCCTTGTTGCCCAGGGCAGTGGCGAGGCGGAAGAAGGTGAGCCCCCCGGTGCTGCGCATTCCGGCGATCCATGCGCCGAAGCGCGCATCGGTCGCCGCAAGCCAGGTGCCGCTGCCCGGCAGGCCCGCCGCCGCAAGCCCGCCAAACCAGAGCGCGCCGAACAGCGCGGCGAGGATGGAGATGGATATGCGGTAGCGCAAGCTGGCCCCCAGGGAAAAGGGGCCGCCCGAAGGCAGCCCCGCATCCGCTCAGCGCTTGGAGAACTGGAAGCTCTTGCGCGCTTTCGGCTTGCCGTATTTCTTGCGCTCGACCACGCGGCTGTCGCGGGTGAGGAAACCCGCGGCCTTGAGCGCCGGGCGCAGCGAGGGCTCGTAGAGCTGCAGCGCCTTGGAGATGCCGTGCTTGACCGCGCCGGCCTGGCCCGAAAGGCCGCCGCCCTTGACGGTGGCCATCACGTCGAACTCGCCGCTGACGCCGGCCACCTCGAAGGGCTGGCGCAGGATCATCTGCAGCACCGGGCGGGCGAAATACTTTTCCATCTCGCGGCCGTTGACGGTGATCTTGCCGGAGCCGGGCTTGAGCCAGACGCGGGCCACCGCGTCCTTGCGCTTGCCGGTGGCGTAAGCCCGGCCCAGCTCGTCGCGCACCGGCTCGCGGGCGGGCACGGCAGCTTCGGCCGGGGCGTCGCCGCCGGCCAGTGCTTCAAGGTCGTCGAGGGTCTTGATATCGTCGCTCATGGTCAGCCCTTCCGCGTATTCTTGGGGTTCATCGCCTTCACGTCCAGCACTTCGGGCTTTTGCGCCTCCATGCCGTGCTCGGGCCCTGCGAAGACACGCAAATGGGTGAGCTGCTTGCGCGAGAGCTTGTTCTTGGGCAGCATCCGCTGCACCGCCTTCATGATCAGGCGTTCGGGATGCTCGCCCTCGAGGATCTGACCCGCCGTGCGCGACTTGATGCCGCCCGGATAGCCGGTATGCCAGTAATGCAGCTTGTCGGTGCGCTTCTTGCCGGTGAGCTGGACCTTCTCGGCATTGATGACGATCACGTTGTCGCCCATGTCCATATGCGGGGTGAAGGTGGGCTTGTGCTTGCCGCGCAGGCGCATGGCGATGATCGAGGCGAGGCGGCCGAGGACGACGCCCTCGGCGTCGATCACGATCCACTTCTTTTCGATATCCGCCGGTGTTGCGGTATAGGTTTTCATCTGTTCGGCCCTTGCTTGGGTTTCGGATGGCGTGGTTTTACGGGTTTTCGGGGGGCAGTCAAGGAGAATGTGGGGTGGATTGCGCTGTGTTTTCATATAGTTGGCGATGCGGTATCATTTTACCCCACCCACTGCGGCAATTTTGATCGGCTCACGCGCCAGATGCTCGCGCCGGACCTGTTCCCATTTCCGCCCCTGCCTGCTAAGAGGCAGGCGAGTCGCGCGCCCGCCGTGTAGCCGTGTACCAGCCAGGAGAGGCCTCCCATGAGCATGATCACCGACATTTTCGCCCGCGAAATCCTCGACAGCCGCGGCAATCCCACCGTCGAAGTGGACGTGACGCTCGAAGACGGCACCATGGGCCGCGCCGCCGTGCCTTCGGGAGCCTCGACCGGGGCGCATGAGGCGGTGGAGCGGCGCGACGGCGACCAGGCCCGCTACAAGGGCAAGGGCGTGCTGGGCGCGATCGAGGCCGTGAATGGCGAGATCGCCGACATGCTCACGGGCTTTGACGCCACCGATCAGGAAGCGCTCGATGCCGCCATGTGCGAGCTCGACGGCACGCCGAACAAGGCGCGCCTGGGCGCCAATGCGATCCTCGGCGTGAGCCTTGCGGCGGCAAAGGCGGCGGCCGATATCTCGGCGCTCCCGCTCTACCGCTATGTGGGCGGGGCGGCGGCGCGGGTGCTGCCGGTGCCGATGATGAACATCCTCAATGGCGGCCAGCACGCCGACAACCCGATCGACATCCAGGAATTCATGATCGCCCCGGTCGGCGCGCCCTCGATCCGCGAAGCGGTGCGCATGGGCGCGGAGGTATTCCACACCCTGAAAAGCGAGCTTTCCGCCGCCGGCTTCAACACCTCGATCGGCGACGAGGGCGGCTTCGCCCCGAATATCTCCTCCACCCGCGAGGCGCTGGACTTCATCCTGAAGTCGATCGAAAAGGCCGGCTACAGGCCCGGAGACGACATCGTGCTGGCGCTCGATTGCGCCGCCACCGAATACTTCAAGGACGGCCGTTATGTGCTTGCAGGAGAAGGAAAATCCCTGACCAGCGAGGAAAACGTTGATTATATCGCCACGCTGGTGGCCGACTACCCGATCTTCAGCGTCGAGGACGCCATGGCCGAGGATGACTGGGACGGCTGGGCGACGCTTACGGCGGCGCTGGGCGACAGGGTGCAGCTGGTGGGCGACGACCTGTTCGTGACCAACCCGGCGCGGCTCGCCGAGGGGATCGCACGCCGCTCGGCCAATGCGATGCTGGTCAAGGTGAACCAGATCGGCACCCTCTCCGAGACCCTGCGGGCGGTGGAAATGGCCCATCGCGCCGGTTTCACCAACGTGATGAGCCACCGCTCCGGCGAGACCGAGGACGCCACCATCGCCGACCTCGCCGTGGCCACCAATTGCGGCCAGATCAAGACCGGAAGCCTTTCGCGCTCGGACCGGCTGGCCAAATATAACCAGCTGATCCGCATCGAGGAATCGCTGGGCGAGAGCGCCGTCTATCCGGGTCGGGCAATCCTGAAGGACTGAGCGGCAGAGCCGCCTCGTACCGGCGGCCGCGCGCCTGCCCGGGGGGGCGGAGCCCCGGGATGTTTGCGGATAGAAGAAGCCGGGAGCCGGTGCAGGAGCGGTCGCGGGGCTTCAGCGCCGGATCAGGGTGTAGAACTCGCGTAGCAGATCCTTCTGGCTGTTCACCTGGCATTTTCCCAGAATGTTCTGCATGTGCCAGCGTACGGTACCATAGGAGCGTCCGCTCTGTTCGGCCGCCTCGCGCAGGCTCAGGCCCTGCAGCAATGCGGCCAGCAGCTCGGTCTCCGCCGGGGTCAGCCCCCATTTGCGGCCAAAGGCAGCGACCTTCTGCCCCGGCTTCTCCAGCGCCAGCGCCTCCTTGCCCACCAGCGCCACCAGGTGGCGCATGAACAGGGCCAGGCGCTGCTTTTCCAGGGCCGAGAAATTCTCCGCCCCCCTGCCCCGCCAGGCGGTGAGCGTGGTCACGCTGCGGTCGGCCAGCAGCGCCGGCACCGCGATCAGGTGGTACATTCCCGCCGGGATCATGAAATCGGCCAGCAGGCCGGATCGCTCGAACTCGGCATCGCTCAAATAATCGCTGCGCAGCGCCGGCTCCAGCGGGGCGAGGGTGTTTTCGGGCACTCTGAGGTGGCGGTAGATCTTCTTCCGCACATAGGCGTCGCTCACTTCCGGCGCCGATGAGGCGATCAGGGAAAAGGCCTCGATATCGCGCCCGCCGGGGCCGTAGCCGATCGTGTAGAGCGCCGCTTCGGCCGCGAAAATGTCACGAAACGCGGCCATGAAGGCTCTCCAGTCGGGATCGCCCCCCTGCAGGCGGGCTTCCGCCGCCCGATAGATCTCGCCGAGAATCTCCATGCCCCTGCCTACCAGTTTCCCGTCCGCTGGCAAGTCGCTTGGCTTCGCGTTTCTCCGCGGACCGCCCGCCGCCGCCCCGGGGAGGGGGCGAAACGGCAAAAATGACTGGACCTGCCCCGCGCCTCTGCTACCCTCCCCGGACAGAGAATCTGGGAGGACCAAGCACATGAAGAAAACCCTTTCGACCCTGGCGGTGGCCGCCATCACCACCGCTTTCGCGGCCGAGGCCATGGCCACCGAGTGGAATGTCTCGCTCTGGGGCAAGCGGCGCGCCTTTACCGAGCATGTGGAAAAGCTCGCCGAGCTGGTCGCCGAGAAGACCGGCGGCGAATTCACCCTCAACATCTCCTATGGCGGCCTGTCCAAGAACAAGGAAAATCTCGACGGCATTTCCATCGGCGCCTTCGAGATGGCCCAGTTCTGCGCCGGCTATCACCGCGACAAGAACCCGACCATCACCGTGCTGGAGCTGCCGTTCCTCGGGGTCAACACGCTGGAGGAAGAGGTGGCCGTCAGCCAGGCGGTCTATCAGCATCCGGCGGTGGTCGCCGACCTCGCCCGCTGGAATGCGCGCCTCTTGATGCCCTCGCCCATGCCGCAATACAATCTCGTGGGTACCGGCGAGCCCCGCGACACGCTCGCGGCGATGGAAGGCATGCGCGTGCGCGCCACCGGCGGCATCGGCCAGGCCTTTGCCGCGATCGGCGCCGTGCCCACTTCGGTAACCGCCACCGAGGCCTATAACGCCATGGAATCGGGCGTGGTCGATACGGTCGCCTTCGCGCCGCATGCCCATCTGGCCTTTCGCACCATCGACCTCGCAACCTGGTGGACCGAGAACCTCAACCCCGGCACGGTGAACTGCCCGGTGGTGGTCAATACCGACGCTTACGAGGCCCTCACCGACGCCGAGCGAGAGGCGCTCGACAGCTCGGTGGCCGAGGCGCTGGATCACTATGTGGCCAATTACAAGGAGCTTCTGGCCCGCTGGGACACGATCCTGGACGAAAAGAACGTCGCCCGGGTCTCCATCGCCGAGGAGGAGCTTGCCAAGTTCCGCGAAATCGCCGCCGACCCGATCCGCGACAAGTGGATTGCCGACATGAGCGCCCAGGGCATCCCCGCCCAGGAGCTTTATGACCTGGTGCAGTCCACGCTTGGCTCCATGCGCTGAAGGAAGCGCCTGCCCCTGCCCGACCGGCGGCGGGGGCAGGCCCGAATATCATGGCCCTCACCTCTTCCGTCCTTGGTGACGACACTGTCCTGTCGCGTCTGGATCGCGCGTTTTTCCGCCTGGAGAGCGCCCTGACCCTGCTCGGCGGCCTCACCATATTCGCACTGGTGTTTCTGGCCGTGGTGCATGTGCTCAGCCGCAAGTTCCTCAATGCCCCGGTGCCTGGCTATGTGGACTGGACCGAGCAGTTCATGGCGATCTTCGCCTTTCTCGGCCTCAGCTACACCCAGCGCGAAGGCGGACATATCCGCATGGATATCCTGGTGGGCGCCCTCCGGGGGCGCTGGCTGTGGCTGGCCGAACTGCTCTCGGTGATCTTCATGCTGCTGATCACCACGGCGCTGATCTACGGCACCTGGTACCATTTCGCCCGCTCCTTCGACATGAACGCACCGCTGTGGTCGCGCGACTCTTCCATCGACATCGCCCTGCCGCTCTGGCCGGCGAAGCTTCTGGTGACCTTTTCCATGGTGCTGCTGTGGCTGCGCCTTGCGCTGCAGATCTGGGCCTATGGGCGGGCGCTCGCAGGCGGGGCCGAGCGCCCCGTCGCCGTGCCGCTGGTGGAAAGCGCCGCCGAACAGGCCGAGCGCGAGGCGCTGAGCGTGGGAGCGATCCGGGATGACTGAGCTGATCGACATGAAGGCGCTGCTGGCCGGCGTCGATATCTTCACCCTCAGCCTGTGGCTGTCCGGCGCGCTGGTGGTGCTGATCCTGATCGGGGTGCGGGTGGCCTTTGCCACCGCCTTCATCGGCTTTCTCGGGCTCGCGCTGTTCTTCATGCAGAAGCAGGGATTCGAGCGCGGGCTGGTGACGGCGATGAAGCTCACCGGCCAGATACCCCATTCCAAGGCCACGACCTATGCGATATCGCTGATCCCGACCTTCATCCTGATCGGCTATCTCGCCTATTACGCGGGGCTCACGCGCACCCTGTTCGAGGTGGCCAAGCGCTGGGTGGGCTGGCTGCCCGGGGGCATGGCGGTGGCGACCGTCTTTGCCACGGCGGGCTTTGCCGCCGTCTCCGGAGCCTCGGTCGCTACCTCGGCGGTGTTTTCGCGCATCGCCATCCCCGAGATGCTGGCGCTGGGCTACGACAAGCGCTTCGCCGCCGGCGTGGTAGCCGCGGGCGGCACGCTGGCAAGCCTGATCCCGCCCTCGGCGATCCTGGTGATCTACGCGATCATCGTCGAGCAGAGCGTGGGCAAGCTGCTGCTGGCGGGCTTCGTGCCCGGGGCGGTATCGGCGCTGATCTATGCGGGGCTCATCACCGGCATGGCCGCCTGGAAAAAGGACCTCGGCCCCCCGGTCAGGGGCTTCAGCTGGGGCCAGCGCTTCGCCGCGCTTCCCGGTGCCTCTCCGATCCTGTTCGTGGTCTTCATCATCATCTATTCGGTCTATTTCGGCTGGGCCACGCCCACCGAAGCGGGCGCGCTCGGCGCCTTCGTGGTTCTGCTCATGGCGCTGCGAAACGGCATGCGCTGGGGCGAGCTCAAGGGTGCGCTGATGGAAAGCGCCAAGCTCACGGCGATGATCTTCACCATGATCTGGGGAGTGCTGATCTATGTGCGATTCCTCGGCTTTGCCGACCTGCCCACGGCATTCGCCGACTGGATATCGGGCTTCGATCAGCCGGCCATCGTCACGCTGCTGCTGATTCTGGGCGCCTATGTGGTGCTGGGCATGTTCATGGATGCGATCGGCATGCTGATCCTGACGCTGCCGGTAACCTTCCCGGCGGTGGTGGCGCTCAATGGCGGCCCGGACGTGACGCGGGAGATGTCGGCGCTGGGCATGAGCGGCGCGGAGGTGGGCATCTGGTTCGGCATCATCGTGGTAAAGATGGCCGAGCTTTGCCTGATCACCCCGCCGATCGGGCTCAACTGCTTCGTGGTGGCCGGGGTGTGCAGCGATGCGAAGATGGACATAAAGGTGCAGGACGTGTTCCGCGGCGCCTCGCCCTTCTTCATCGCCGATGTGGTGACGGTGGGGGTGCTGATCGCCTTCCCCCAGATCGTGCTCTGGCTGCCGGGGCTCCTGTAGCCGGGCAGCCGGGCCGGACCGGGAGCGAAGGCGCTTCGCGAGACGCGAGAGGGGAGCGGCCAAAGGCGCTCCGCGGGGGCCGGGCGCGCACCTGACAGGCCCTGCGCCCCCTCCCCCGCTCTCCTCTGCGCCCCTTTCATCCGTAGGACATCGCGCCGCGCATCCCCGCTTCCCCTTGCACGCCCGGCCAGACAGGACTAAATCCTTCAAAGATACAAGGAGACGCGCATGAGTGTAGATGCCAGCGAAATCGAAAGCCTGCTGCGCGCGGCTTTCCCCGATGCCGAGATCCGGGTCGAGGGCGATGACGGGCGCCACTTCTCCGCCCTGGTGGTGGACGAGAGCTTCCGCACCATGAACCGGGTGCAGCAGCAGCGCGCCGTCTATGCCGCGCTCAAGGGCAGGATGGACGGCCCCGACAGCCCGCTCCACGCCCTTGCGCTCACCACCCGCGCCCCCGAATGAGCTGGGCCTGGGCGCTTGGGGCGCTGGCCGGCCTGCTGGCGGCAGCGATCGGCCTAGAGGCCTGGAGCAAGCGCGGCACTCATCGCCCGCTCTCCAGCCACGCCATCAACCAGCGCCGCTGGGACGACCCCGACCGCCCGGGCCAAGACGAGCCCATGCACGTGATGCAGGCCGAAACCGGGATCGGCCGCCAGGGCCTCTCGGGAAAGCGCGAATGGCGCGTCCCCAAGGACCCGCAGGAACAAGCCCGGATATTGATGCCGGAAAAAGCGAAGAAAAGGAAATGACCATGAGCGACGTAAGGACGCAGATCGACGAGACCGTGAAGGGCAACGATGTGGTGCTCTACATGAAGGGCACCAAGGAAATGCCCCAATGCGGCTTCTCCGCCCGGGTGGCCGGGGTGCTGAATTTCATGGGGGTCGATTTCAAGGACGTGAACGTGCTCGCCGATGACGCGATCCGCCAGGGGATCAAGGATTACGCCGACTGGCCCACCATCCCGCAGCTCTACGTCAAGGGAGAATTCGTCGGCGGCTGCGATATCGTCACCGAGATGACCCTTTCGGGCGAGCTCGACAAGCTGTTCGACGACAAGGGCATCGCCTACAGCAAGGAAGCCGCCGACAAGATCCGCGAGGCCAACGGCTGAAGCCTTTCGCAAGGTCCCGCGACAAGTCCCGTGGCCGGGCGTTCGCCAGGGCAGGCGCAAGGCGCCCGGGATGAGGCATGCGCAATGGCGAAAGCGCTTGCCGCGCTTCGCGGGCGTGCCTGTTCCGGGTCCGGGCGCCCCCCGGCCGAAGGCGCCCGGGCATTGGCGAAATGCCCCGCGCCTCTGTACCCCTACGGGGCCCCGCCCGGAGCGAATCCCTCCGGCAGGCTCTCCTTCCTGCACGCCACAAAATCGCGCAGGCCCTCTTCGATCCCCGGATCCAGCGCCGGCTTCTCATAGGCCGCGAGCAGCGCCTCCACGCGCGCCGCCGCCAGCGCCTCGCTGTCGCGCGCGCCCTCCTCCTGCCAGGTCTCGAAGGGCTTGTAATCGAGCAGGTCCGAGCGCCAGAAGGCATCGCGAAAGTTGTCCTGGGTATGGGCGCAGCCCAGATAATGCCCCCCCGGCCCCACCTCGCGGATCGCCTCCAGCGCCTGGGCGTTTTCATCCACCGCAACCCCGCCCGCCAGCCCGTGCAGAACGCCAAGCTGATCCGCATCCATGACGAATCTCTCGAAGCTCGCCCTCAGCCCGCCCTCGAGCCAGCCGGCGGCATGCAGCATGAAATTCACCCCCGCGAGCAGCCCGGCATTGAGGCTGTTGGCGCTTTCGTAAGCGGCCTGGGCGTCGGGGAGCTTGGAGCCGGTGAATGCGCCGGCCGAGCGATAGGGCAGGCCCAGCCGGCGGAAAAGCTGGCCCGCGCCATAGGTGATCTGCGCGGCTTCGGGCGTACCGAAGGTGGGCGCGCCGCTGTTCATGTCGATCGAGGTGACGAAGGCCCCGGCGATCACCGGCGCGCCCGCGCGCACGAGCTGGCTGTAGGCCACGCCGGCCAGCACCTCGGCCAGCACCTGGGTGAGCGTGCCCGCCACGCTCACCGGCGCCATCGCGCCCCCGACGATGAAGGGCGAGACGATCGCCGCCTGCCCGGCCGCTGCATAGACTTCCAGCGCGCCCATCATGGTGGAGTCGAAGGTGAGCGGGGAGTTGATGTTGACGAGGCTGGTCAGCACGCAGTTTTGCGCCACGAATTCGCGGCCGAACAGGATCTCGCTCATCGCCACGCTGTCCTGCGCGCGCTCTGGCGCCGTGACCGAGCCCATAAAGGGCTTGTCCGAGAGCGTCATGTGCGCGAGCAGCATGTCGAGATGGCGCTTGTTCACCGGCACGTCGGTGGGCTCGCAAAGCGTGCCGCCGCCGTGGTGGAGATATTTCGACATATAGGCCAGCTTCACGAATTTCTCGAAATCCGCCATCACCGCATAGCGCCGCCCGCCGGCGCTGTCGCGCACGAAGGGGGGGCCATAGACCGGGGCCAGCACCAGGCCCCGCCCGCCGATCTCGACGCTGCGCTGCGGGTTGCGGGCGTGCTGGGTGAAGCGCGCGGGGGCGGTCTCGCACAGGCGGCGGGCGAGGCCGCGCGGGATATGGACACGCGCGCCCTGCACATCCGCCCCCGCCTCGCGCCAGCGGGCAAGCGCGGCGGGGTTGTCCACGAAATCCACCCCGACCTCCTCGAGCACGGTTTCCGCATTGCGCTCGATGATCTCCAGCGCCTCGTCGTCAAGGATCTCGAGAACGGGAATGCGCCGGGTGATGAAGCGCGCGGCCTCCAGCTTCAGCCCGCCACGCGCCGCCCGGCGCGTCGCGCCGCCGCCGCTTCGCCCCCGCCTCCTGCGCTCTGCCATGCCGCATCTCCCTTGCTGTCCGCTCCCCCTGCATAAACCGCGCGCGCCACCCGCATGCAACGGATTGCGGCCTTTGCGGGGCGAAAACGACATCGCAGCGCCCCCGGGGCTTGCAGAAAGCCCCCCTGCCCCCTAAAGCGTGGCCATGAACAGTACGCCCCCCCACGACCGCCTCCTGATCATCGACTTCGGCAGCCAGGTGACACAGCTGATCGCCCGCCGGTTGCGCGAGCTCAATGTCTATTGCGAAATCCATCCGTTCCAGAAGGTGGATGACGCCTTTCTCGCACGCTTTGCGCCCAGGGCCATCATCCTCTCCGGCGGCCCGGCCAGCGTGCTGGACGAGGACGCGCCGCGCCCGCCCGAATCGGTCCTTGCCGCCGGCGTGCCGGTGCTCGGCATCTGCTACGGCCAGCAGGTGATGATGCAGATGCTGGGCGGGCGGGTCGAACGCCACGGGGGCAATGCCGAGTTCGGCCGCGCCTTCGTGGAGCCCGCCGGCGCCCCGCTCGACCTGCTCAAGGGCTGGTTCGAGGACGGGCCCGAACAGGTCTGGATGAGCCACGGCGACCACGTCGCCGCGCTCGCGCCGGGCTTCGAGGTATTCGGCACCTCGCCCGGCGCGCCCTTCGCGATCACCGCCGACCCCGCGCGCCATTTCTACGCGGTGCAGTTCCACCCCGAGGTCCACCACACCCCCCGCGGCGCGCGGCTGCTGGGAAATTTCGTGAAGCTCGCAGGCTTCACCGGCGACTGGACCATGGGCGCCTATCGCCAGGAGGCGATCCGCAGGATCCGCGAACAGGTGGGCGAGGCGCATGTGATCTGCGGCCTGTCCGGCGGGGTGGACAGCTCGGTGACCGCGGTGCTGCTGCACGAAGCGATCGGCGATCAGCTCACCTGCGTCTTCGTCGATCACGGCCTGCTGCGCCAGGGCGAGGCCGAGGAGGTCGTGAGCATGTTTCGCGACCATTACAACATCCGCCTGATCGCCGCCGACGAATCCGAGCGCTTCCTCACCGCGCTCGAAGGCACGAGCGACCCGGAAACCAAGCGCAAGACCATCGGCCGGCTGTTCATCGACGTGTTTCAGCACTATGCCGGCCGGATCGAGGGGGCCGAATTCCTCGCCCAGGGCACGCTCTACCCGGATGTCATCGAAAGCGTGAGCTTTTCCGGCGGGCCATCGGTCACGATCAAGAGCCACCACAATGTCGGCGGCCTGCCCGAGAAGATGGGGCTGAAGCTGGTCGAGCCGCTGCGCGAACTGTTCAAGGACGAGGTGCGCGCACTGGGGCGCGAACTGGGCCTGCCGGCGAGCTTCATCGGCCGCCACCCCTTCCCCGGCCCGGGCCTTGCGATCCGCTGCCCGGGCGAGATCACGCGAGAAAAGCTCGACATCCTGCGCAAGGCCGATGCGATCTATATCGACCAGATCCGCAAGCACGGGCTCTATGACGAGATCTGGCAGGCCTTCGCCGCGATCCTGCCCGTGCGTACGGTGGGGGTGATGGGCGACGGGCGCACATATGACTACGCGCTGGCCCTGCGCGCGGTGACTTCGGTCGATGGGATGACGGCCGATTACTACCCGTTCAGCCATGAATTCCTCTCCGAGACCGCCACCCGCATCATCAACGAGGTCGCGGGCATCAATCGCGTCACCTATGACATCACCTCCAAGCCTCCGGGCACCATCGAGTGGGAATGAGGCGCCGGGGATCGGGCACAGGCTGCGGGAGCGGGCACAGAGAGACCCCCTGTCTGCTTCCGCCCCGATGCAAGGTCGGCAAGGCGGTCGCTTGCGCTTTGCGACCATGGCCCGTAGGCTGCGGCTGCGGGCGCTGCTGGACCGGACCGAATTTTTTCGACTTGTGATCGTTCTGTTTTTGGTCCGGGCCCTTGTCTGGCGGGTCTCTGACTTGGGCTTCTCGGCCTCAATTGTGGTGGTGAAAC
>JALTZY010000235.1 GCA_027045905.1 Paracoccaceae bacterium | reverse complement strand
AACAACGCCGCAATGCCGCGCTCGGAGAAGGCCCTGCGCGCCTGTTCGCGCAGCTGCTCCGTCCAGCGCTGCGCCTCGCGCTGGCCCAGCAGCCAGGAAGAGACGAACACCAGCACCGCCGCCGCCAGCAGCAGCGTGGCGCCCTCCACCAGTTCGGCGACCTCCCCGGCGCCGGCCAGCCAGCGCGCCAGGGCCACACCGACCACGGCGGAAACGGCCAGCCCCGCGCCGGCACCGCCCAGCAATGCGCGATGGGCGCGGGCGGGGGCCTTCATGCCCGTGAGCACCACCCACAAGGCGGCGATGATGAGAATGGCTTCCGCACCCTCACGCAGAAAGATGACGAGACTTTGAGTGAACAGCGCGGTGGTGTCCAGCGCACCCCCCTGCCCCATTTCCGCGCCTTCCGCCGCCAGCACCACGCCGGCATGCGTCGTCAACAGCGTGACGGTGAGGCCCACCATGCGCACGGCGCTCCATTTCCACGAACCAGTCATGCAGTCATTCTCCCTATCGACAATTCTTCGGCACATTCCGGCCCCGGTGCGCACCTGATAACGCAAGTAATAATCATTTGCAAGTGAAAGTGATAAGAAATTCGCATAGGTGCGACATCACTTCCCGGAGAGAAGAGCCTTTTGGTGCAACATCGACACCGAATGGCGGGTGCCGGTGCGACCGTGACCATCTGCACCGTGCAGAAACGAATGCATCTGTGGCATCCGATCGCGTGTCGGCGCCTCAGGCCACGTTCAGGCGGCGGAAGCGGTTGTAGAGCATGAACGGCAGGCCGCTGAGCAGCACGTCCAGATGTTTCAGGCTCTGATAATAGCCGTTCAGCGACAGCCGCGGCAGCGCCGTGAGATGATCCAGATGCTCCGGATACAAATGCCCCTTGCGCGTCGTCACGGCCACGGAAAAACCCAGCCTGCGGGCCAGCCGGAATTCACGCTGGCCGGCGGAATCGGGGTCTCCATAGGGATAGGCCAGCGTGCTCACCCGCACCCCCAGCTCGCCTTCCACATGGGCGCGGGAAGCCGCCATTTCATAATATGCCTCCTCTTCGTCCAGCCGTGCCAGGGCATGGTGATGTTCGGTGTGGGCGCCAAAGCTGCACAGCGGATCGGACGCCATCTCGCGCAGCTCGTTCCAGTCCATCACCAGCTCGCGGCACAGGCCGTGCACGTCCACCCGGTTGCGCTCACCAAAACGCATCAGCCAGGCGCGCTGTTCGTGTTCGTCCATGTAGCGCACCGGCAAATACATTTGTTCCCATGCGGCCTTCTTGCGTGACAGCGTATCGGTGAGCAGATGCGCGGGCAAATCAGGCAGCAGCGGATGCACCTCGTCGTTGATGGCGATGGCGCGTTCAAGCACTTCCCACCACAGTTCGCCCTCGCCGTCGGCGAAAGACGGGCAGACGAAGATGGTGAACGGGCATTCGTGCTTCCGGAATACCGGCCAGGCGTGTTCGCGGTTGTCGCGATAGCCGTCGTCCAGCGTAAAGGCGGCAAACGGGCGCCGCGCCCTTCCCTCGCGCGCCGCTTGCAAACGTTGCGGCACCTCTTCCAGCGGCACCAGGTCATAGCCCTGTTGTTTCACCAGCCCAATGGCGGCGTCGAGAAACTCCGGAGTGACGGACAACCCGCCGTTGGGACAGAAGCGCGCCGCGGCATCCTGCGCAGCGCAAACAGGCTGCACCCGGTGGAGCATGAATACCACTCCGGCACCACGGCAGGCGCTGCGTCCGGCGCGCGCCAACCCGGAATGATGGAGCAAATCAAGAATGGTTCGATACAGACGAGACATTGCTTGCGGCCCTGTTTGTCCATGCCTTCACAGGCAATATGACGGGGCCGGGTTGCGTTCCGTTTAATGCCGAACCATCGATTGCGTGGTTTCTCCGCAAGGATTTGTCAAGCATGCGCCAGACCGCCCTGTTGCGTGGTGGCTTCGGACGCGGCCCGGCCTGGCGTGGCCTGCACCAGGCCGGCGAGCCTCATACCCTCTCCGGCCAGGGCGGCGCGCAGGGAATCGGCGGCTCCCGCCATGCCGGGCGCGTGCACCACGGCCACGCCGCCGGCCAGCGGCAGCAGGCTGCCCCGCGATTGCAGCGGGAAGCGCGGCATGCCTTCCCAAAGCAGGACAATGTCATAATTCTCTTCCAGCGCCTCCAGCAGCTGCTTCATCAGGGGCGTGTGGAGATCATCCGGCATGTCCGCACGGGCGCCGGCGGCAACCACATGCAGATGACGCGCCTGCTTGTCGGCATGCACCACTTCGGCGAAGCCTGCCTCGCCCTTCAGGAAATCGGCAAGGCCCTTGCCCGGATAACGCCGCGCCATGGCGCCCTTTGGTCCTTCGGCATCCAGCAGGATGACCCGGCGGTCGCTGCCCAGGCGGCGTGCGGCCGCCAGCAGCATGTCTGCCGCTTCCTCATCCTCCAACCCCAGCGGCGCGACGGCGAGTTTCCGGACGCCGTGCTCCTCGTGCCAGCGCGCCAGCAGCGTGGCCACGTCGTCGTGGCGAGACCTTGCCGCCTCGTCGGCCGAAGCCCGGACGGCGGAAGCCGCCCGCTCCGGC
>JALTZY010000234.1 GCA_027045905.1 Paracoccaceae bacterium | reverse complement strand
CACCGAGGAACTGGCCGGCGGCTTCGCCATCCTCCGGCCGGGCAAGCGGCGGGGCAATGCGTACATGGTTGAGCGCGAACAGCTTTTCAAGCGGGTCCGGGCCGATTTCGGCCGTGATTGCCGCCCGGGCGGCCTCGGGCGAGGCGAATTCTCCCGCCAGCAGCACCGCGAGCATGGCGCGGTGATCGGGGATGAACATCTCCAGCCGTTCGAGCCTGGCCAGATGCGTCTCGATCAATGCCGGATGGGAGATCAGCGTGGCCAGGATCACCGCCTCGCGCAGCACTTCGGGCACCGCTTCCGGCCCGGCGGCGAGCAGCGAAGCCCTGGTCTCCGGGAGCACGGGAGCAGGCGCGCTCTTCCGGCTGCCGCGGGGGGCGGTGTTGGCAAACCGGCCGGCGCGACCCGGAGCGGAGCGAAACAGCTCCCAGCGCTTTTCCTTCAGCGCCTGCGCATAGTGGGAGCGAATGGAGGGATCCGCTATCTTGTTGATGATATTCCGCAAATCCCGGTCGAGCGCGGCCCGCCGCTCGGGCGTGTCAAAGGACTTTCCCTCACTCTCACGCCGCCAGAGAAGCTCCACCATGGGCAGGGCGCCGGCAATCATTGCCTGCATCGCGCCGCGCCCCTGCTGGCGCAGCAACTCGTCGGGGTCAAGCCCTGCAGGCATCAGCGCAAAGCGCAGGGACCGCCCGGCCTCCAGCAGCGGCAGCGCCAGATCGATCAGCCGGTAGGCCGCGCGCAACCCCGCCGCATCGCCATCGAGCGCCACCACCGGCTCGGCTGCAATACGCCACAGCAGGCGCAGCTGCGCCTCGGTTACCGCCGTGCCCAAAGGCGCCACCGCCGCCTCGAAACCGGCCTCGGAGAGCGCGATCACATCCATGTATCCCTCGGCCACCACCAGCGGCGCCCCCTTGCCCGCCGCAGCGCGCGCCGATACGAGGTTGAACAGGACGCGCCCCTTGTCAAACAGCAGGGTCTCGGGCGAATTCAGATACTTGGCGCTCTCTCCCGGGTCCATCGCCCGCCCCCCGAAGGCAATGGCCCGCCCGCGTCCGTCGCGAATCGGAAACATGATCCGCCCGCGAAACGTGTCATAGGGCTTGCCCCCCTTGCGGCTCTCGCGCGCCAGCCCCGCGGCGAGGATCAGTTCCTCAGGCACCCCCCTGCCGCGCAGATGTTCCCAGAGGCCCTGCCAGCCCCCGGGGGCAAAGCCGATCTCCCAGCGCTCCAGCGCCTCCGCCCCGAGACCGCGCCCGGCCAGATAGTCGCGTGCCGCCGCCCCCGCGCCGGTCTTCAGCTGCAGGCGATAAAACCGCACCGCCTGCTCCATCACTTCGATCAACTGGCCGCGCCGGTCTGCCTTCTCGCGCGCCGCGGGGTCGGGCGCGGGCATCGCCATGCCGACCTCGCGCGCCAGGATCTCGACCGCCTCCATGAAGCCCACATTCTCGCTCTCACGCACAAAGGAGATCGCATCCCCCTTCGCATGACAGCCGAAGCAGTAATAATACCCCTTCTGGTCATCCACATGAAAAGACGCGGTCTTTTCCTGATGAAAGGGGCAGGGCGCCCACATGTCGCCCCTGGCCTGGTTGGACTTGCGCGCATCCCACACGACCTTGCGCCCCACCACCTGCGCCAGGCTCAGGCGGGAGCGCAACTCATCGAGAAATCCGGGTGGCAGGCTCATATGCCCTATATGGCCCCTGCCAGCGCCTCCGTCCAGCATGGCGCGCAAAGCATGGGCGCGAAACTTCCCGTCTCGCTCCCGGCCCATGCCGCCGCTTCCGTCCTGTGCGCGCCCCTTTCATCTTTCCCCCAATACTCCGAGGTCCGGGGCTGCGCCCCGGTCCGGCCCCACGAGGCGGGCCACCATCTCGACATAAATCTCACCTACCTCCTCCCGGCTCAGCCGCCCGCCGTCACGGTACCAGGTATTGACTCCGGTGAGCATGGCGATGATCGACATGGTGGCAAGGCGCAGGTCGGCGATCTGAAATCGCCCCGCCGCAATCCCCGCCCGCAGGATATCGGCAAGCGCGTCCTCGTATCTCTGGCGCAAGGCCTCGATGCGGGCGAAATTCTCCGGCACCAGCGAACGCAGTTCCATATAGGCCAGAAATACCGCCTCGGGCCGCTCCAGGTGAAAGCGGATGTGAAAGCGCACAAAGGCGGCGAGGCGCGCCGGAGGCTCCTCGCCTTTCGGCTCCCGGCTCCAGGCTGTCAGCAATTCCTCCATGTGATTGCGCATCAGCTCGAAAAGCAGGCTCTGCTTGTCGCTGGTATAGAGATAGAGCGTACCCGCCTGCACACCTACCTCGGCGGCGATCCGGCGCATGGAAACGGCCGCATATCCGTGGCGGGAGAACAGACTGAGCGCGGCCCGGCGGATCAACGGGCCGGTGATTTCTGCGCGGGAGCCGGTCTTGCGGGCCATGGGGAGAGATTAACTGAACGGGCGTTCATGCCAAGCGGTTTTTCACATGGCCCGCGCGAGCCTTTCCGGGGCGCTTGCCTCGCGCGGGGGGCGGGGCTATGCTCCGGTCGGGTCCGGGCGGCGCCGCATCGCGCCCCCGGCCTCCCAGGC
>JALTZY010000233.1 GCA_027045905.1 Paracoccaceae bacterium | reverse complement strand
CCCTGCTGGGCTTCGTCATCGCCAAAGACGATGGCGGTCACGCAGGCCTCGGTCTTCTTGCGAACGATCTCGGCGACCTCGTAATCGTCGAGATCGCGCAGGGACCGGATCACCGGCGCGCCCCAGGGAACACCGCGGGCCTGCGTGCGCTGTTTTTCATAGACATGGGCGATCTCGGTCGCGGGGACCGGGCGGCTGTTGGTGCCGCCTTGCAGGGCGCCATAGGCATCGCCGGGATGTTCCGCGTGCAGCCAATAGGCCCGGCGCTT
The DNA here is from genome assembly GCA_027045905.1 of Paracoccaceae bacterium. Lineage (GTDB taxonomy): Bacteria > Pseudomonadota > Alphaproteobacteria > Rhodobacterales > Rhodobacteraceae > JAAEUB01. The sequence goes on along the minus strand of JALTZY010000233.1, from coordinate 2,325 downwards.
GCCGATCGCGTCGAACTCGATCCCCTGCACGAGGCGCCCCTTGCCGAGGGCGCCGGATTTGGTGGCGTCGAGGAAGTCGGCCTCGAGCACCTGCAATTGCAGCGGCACGGGCAGGCCGTCCGAAGATCGGCGCAGGCGGCGGCGCACCAGCACCTCGCCAGCCTCGACCATTTCGCGGCAGATCAGCGTCTGCAGCCCGTAGAAGTCGAGCTGGCCATCGGCGTCGGCCGCCTCGGACCATTGGGCAAAGAGCGTGTCCACCGTGCGGTCCAGCTTGTCATCACCGCTGGCCGCGCGCGGCATGATGCCGGCACCGACGATGTTGTTGACCAGCACCGCGACGGCCTTGGCCGCATGGGGGTTGTTGCGCACGAGATCGCGCATCCGGTCGCGCAAAAGCGCCCCGGCGATGCCAATCTCGGTGTCGGCGGAACTGCCCGGCGCGCGCCAGCCTTCTGTCCGCCGCCCCTTGGCCGCGCCATCATAGCCCCGTGCCAGGGTCTCGAAGGCTTGCCTGGCGAGAACACGGCGAGCAGCGGTGCGCGGCGCCACCGTGGCAATTGCATGATCGAACCAGTTCGCCGACATCAGCGATCCCCGCGCGAGAAGCCCGCGAGCCCGGCAATCGGCGACGGATTTGTCGTTCCCGCAATGGCGCGCTCGATGGTCCGGATGCGCGCCAGCAAATCTTCGGCCGAGCCGTAGTCGACGGATTTCCCGTCATAGCTCACCCGGGTCGTGCCGCTGGCATAGGCCCGGCGCAGCGCCGAGAGCTCGGTTTCCGTCCAGTCTGCCATGTTCAAAACCATCCTCCGCGCCGTCCGAGCCAGTCGGAGCGGCGCTTGCCTTGCGACGCATGCGCTTGCCTGTTGATCTGCCCCGCCGGATCCGCGGAAGGATCGGCCACCCCGAGCTGATCCTCGAGGTCGCGCCATTTCTCGTCGGTCCAGCGATCTGCGCCCGCGATCCAGGCGGCGGCGCGGGCATAGACCCGGCAATCCAGCGCCTCGTTGCGCTCCCGCAGCTTCTGCCATTCCAGCCGGGCGAAGCCGCGCTTGGTGCGCACGGTGACCAGCTGCTCGGCCACGAACTGCTTCAGCCATTCGTTTTCGACCCAATGCGGCAGATGCACCGTGCCGGCCGGGAACGCCGCCCCCTTGGCCAGAACCTCGTCGGTGGGCCGCGCCAGCCGCAGGAAGCGGTAGGTCTCGGCCTTGAACGTCGACACGGCCACGGTCCAGAGCCGCGCACCCCGGCGCAGCCGCTTGCCGCCTTCCGTCGCGTCCACATAGGTCGGCCCGGAGACCGGGCTGGCCCGATTGAACCCTTCGACGCCTTTGACGGGCGCGACCTGCGTAAAGCCCTGCGCCCGTGCCCAGCCGTAGACCGCCGGGGCCTCGTAGCCGGTATCGATGGCCAAACGCGCGATCTTCAGGTGCGCGCCGCGTTCGTGCGGCCACGTCCGACCAAGCAATTCCGTCAGGTCGCCCCAGGCCTCATGCCGGTCGGGCCCGCCTTCGATGACCAGGTGATCGACGAGCCAGCTTTCGAGGCCCCGGCCCCAGGCCCAGACATCGACCTCGATCCGGTCTTTCTGCACGTCCGCCCCGGCGGTCAGGAACAACCCGCACGCGGGAATGATGCCCGGCTTCCAGCGCTCGCGCCGGTCGTAAAGCCGCTGCCAGTCGGGGGCTTCGCCGGTCTCGACCCATGTCTCGCCAAGGATCGTGTTGCGGAACGCCTTGATTGCCTCGTCCGATCCTTGCGCCGCCTCCCATGCCCGCACGATCCGCTCCCAACTGAGCCAGCCGATGGGCGAATAGAGCGCCGAGAGGTGATAGCCGACGGTGTTGGGATCGGCCGCCTCGGCCGTCGGGCGCCATTCGCCCGCTTCCAGCATGGCCGTCTTGTGATGTTCCGCGATGGCCTGTTCGCAGCCCTCGCAGTGGTATTCCGCGGTCTCGGGCTGACCCTTCTTCCAACGCAACCGCTCGAACTTCAGCCATTGCATCTGACCGCAATGGGGGCACGGCACGAAGAACCTGCGCTGGTCCGATGCCTCGAACTCGCGCTCGATCCGGGAGAGCCCCCGGATAGTCGGGGTCGACACCAGAAACACCTTGCGCCGATGGGCAAAGGTCAGCGAGCGCGCCTCGGCCAGCGTGACCGGATCGCCTTCCTCGTCGGCCGAGGCCGGATAGGCGTCGACCTCGTCGAGAAAGATGTAGCGCGCCGGGGTGGAGCGCAGCCCGACCGCCGAATTCGCGCCGGTCATGATCAGGATGCCGCCCGCGAATTCCTTGGACAGCATCGTGTTGCCCGCGT
>JALTZY010000232.1 GCA_027045905.1 Paracoccaceae bacterium | reverse complement strand
CGGTAGCCCCGCCGCGCGCCATTCGGGCAGGCCGTCCTCCAGCCGCCGTGCCTTGATGCCGCGCTTGCGCAGGGCGGCGACGGCCTCGAAGGACAGCACGCAATAGGGGCCGCGACAATAGGCGATGACCTCTTGCGCGGGGTCGATTTCCGACAGGCGGGCCTCCAGCTCTTCCAGCGGGATGTTCTTGGCTCCCGGCAGGTGCTCCATGGCAAATTCGTCCTTCGGGCGCACGTCCAGCACCGTGACCAGCCCGTCACGGCTCCGTTCCAGCAATTCCTCTTGGCTGACGGGCTCCATGTCGTCGCGCTTGTGGAAGTAGTCGCGCAAGACCTTGTCCACCTCGGCCAGATTATGCTCGCCCACATCAAAGAGCGCGCCCAGAAGCGCCAGCACATTGTCGCCCTTCAGCCGGTAGAGGATGTATTTCCCGTCGCGCCGCGATTCGACCAATCCGGCCCTTTTGAGCTGCTGCAGGTGCTGCGAGGTATTGGCGGTGGAAAGACCGATCTTGGCCGCCAGCGCATCGACGCCGCGCTCGCCCTGGCCCAGATGTTCCAGAATATCAATGCGATGCGCGTTACCGAGCGCCCGACCAATGCTGGCAAACTCTTCATAGAGCTTCAGTTTCGGACTGGTTGACATTGGGTTCACCCACTCATTATATCATTCAAGCGATTACTTGAACGTAGCATCCATACCCCCACTCCACAAGGACCATGGACATGACCGACCTGCTTTTGTCAAACGAGGGCGCCATCCGGCTGGCGATATTTCTCGGCATCCTGATCGCCATGGCGATCTGGGAGGTGGCCGCACCCCGGCGGCGCATCGAAATCCCCCGCGTGATCCGCTGGACCAACAACCTTGGCGTGGTGGTGATTGATACCATCCTGGTGCGCCTGACCTTCCCGATTGTCGCCGTCGGGCTGGCGCTTCTGGCCGAGGACAGGGGCTGGGGGCTTTTCAACATGATCGCGGCGCCCGGGTGGCTCGCCATCATCGCCTCCATCGTCATTCTGGATTTCGCGATCTACCTTCAGCACGTGCTGTTTCACGCCGTGCCCGCCCTGTGGCGGCTGCACCGGATGCACCATGCCGACCAGGCGATTGACGTGACCACCGGCCTGCGCTTCCACCCGATCGAGATCGTGCTGTCGATGGTGATCAAGCTGGCGGTGGTTGCCGCCCTTGGCGCGCCCGCCGTTGCCGTGCTGATCTTCGAGGTGCTGCTGAACGCCACCGCCATGTTCAACCATTCCAACATCCGCCTGCCGGAAAAGGTCGACCGGGTGCTGCGGCTCTTCGTTGTCACGCCCGACATGCACCGCGTGCATCACTCGGTGATCCAGCGTGAGACCGACAGCAACTATGGTTTCAACCTGCCGTGGTGGGACCGGCTTCTGGGCACCTATATCGCCCAGCCCGAAAAAGGCCATGAGGGCATGACCATCGGGTTCGAGCAGTTCCGCCGGGTGCGCGAGCAATGGCTGGACAAGATGCTGACCCAGCCGTTTCGCGGGCCAGCCAGCGGCCCCGACCCGCGCGACCGGAAGGATGCAGATGATGTTTAGGAAATCCGCTCTCCCGCGTTTGGTATTGCTGGCGGTGGTAGTGGGAGCAATCGCTCTCGTTACCCTGAACCGCGACAAGCTGAACCCCGACGTTCTTGATGCGTGGCTGTCGGACTTCGGCCTCTGGGCACCGGTGATTTATGTGGGGCTCTATGCGCTCGGCACTGTGGTATTCGCCCCCGGCTCGCTGTTCGCACTGGCGGGCGGGGCGATGTTTGGGCCGGTTCTCGGCACCTTTCTGAACCTCACCGGCGCCACCATCGGGGCCAGCATCGCCTTCCTGATCGCGCGCTATCTGGCGGGCGACTGGGTGGCCCGAAAGACCGGCGGGCGGCTCAAGCGCATGATCACCGGCGTCGAAAACGAAGGCTGGCGCTTTGTCGCCTTCGTGCGCCTTGTGCCGGTGTTTCCGTTCAATCTCAGCAACTACGCCTTCGGCCTGACCCGCATCCCGTTTGTTTCCTATGTGGTGACATCCTTTATCACTATGGCCCCCGGGGCACTGGCCTACACATGGCTCGGCTACGCGGGACGCGAGGCACTGGGCGGCAACGGCTCGGCCATCCGCTACGGCCTGCTGGCGCTTGGTTTGCTGGCCGCCATTGCCTTCCTGCCACGGATCATCAAACGTCTGCGCGGCGACGACACCGCATGGATCGACACCCCGACAATGCGGGCGCGACTGTCCGAACCGGCACCCCTGACCATCCTCGACGTGCGCGGCGCGGATGAGTTCACCGGCCCGCACGGACATATACCCGGCGCGCTGAACATCCCGCTGGAGGAGCTGGAGGCGAGACTTGATGCGGTTGTTGCCGACCTTACCGGAGAGGTCATCACCGTTTGCCGGACTGACCGCCGCTCGGCTAGTGCTGCCCGGCTTTTGCAAGATGTCGGCTTTACGGACGTCAAGGTTCTTAAAGGCGGCATGGTCGAGTGGAACGCGCTCGGCCTGGCGGTGAACCCTGGCGTGCAAGTCGCATGAACGGGCAGGGCTCGAAAGCGCGATCAGCGCGGTTTGAAGCGC
>JALTZY010000231.1 GCA_027045905.1 Paracoccaceae bacterium | reverse complement strand
GTGGCATATCCTTTTCTCTCTGAGAATCGCGGCGCGTCAACACCGCCATGATATGCCACCCAATCACCCCATCACCAACTTTCGGGCATTGCTCCGCTCCCTCCACGCCGCGGCCCTTGACCTTTGCCCGGCAAATGCCAATCTCCCCGCAAACCGGCAAACGGGAGCACGCATGGCCAAGCCGATCTATTTCGCCCTGGGCTGGCTGGCCTTGGGGCTGGGGCTCCTGGGCATTCCGCTGCCCGGCCTGCCCACCACACCCTTCCTGCTGCTGGCGGGATTCTTCTTCTCGCGTTCCTCGAGGCGGGTGCATGACTGGCTGACCGGACATCCCCTGTTCGGCCCGCCGATCCGCGACTGGGCCGAGCGCGGCGCCATATCGCGCCGGGCCAAGGGGCTGGCAATGCTCTCCATCGCCGCGGTCTTCGTCCTGTCGCTGGCCCTTGGCGTGCCCGGATGGGCGCTGGCGGCCCAGGGCGTCATCCTGGGCGCGGTTGCGCTGTTCATCCTGACCCGGCCGCATTGAGGGCGCCGGACAGATCGGCCGGACGAGGCGAGAAGCAGGAGAGCAAACCGGCGCGGCCCGAAACGAACCAGCGCCCGCGCCCTCCCCGGCACCAGCACCGCGCCCTCCGCCGCAACCTCACATCAGTGCTTCCATGCGCCCCGGCAAACGGGTAACAAGACCCCATGAAATGGACCATCCCCAATATCCTGACCATCGGCCGGCTGATCGCCGCGCCGCTCCTGCCGGTGATGTTCCTCTATTTCCATCACCCGTGGTCGGACTGGTTTGCGCTGGTGCTGTTCCTGGTCGCCGCCGCCACCGATTACATCGACGGCTACCTGGCCCGGGCCTGGAGCCAGGAAAGCGCCTTTGGCGCGGCCATGGACCCGATCGCCGACAAGGCCATGGTGCTGATCGCGCTGCTGGTGATCAACGGCTATTCGGGCCTCACTCCCTGGATCGTGCTTCCCTCGGCGCTGATCATCTACCGGGAGGTCTTTGTCTCGGGCCTGCGCGAGACCCTCGGCGAGCGCGCCCGCGCGCTCAGGGTCACGGGGCTGGCCAAGTGGAAGACCATGGTGCAGATGGTGGCCATCGCGGTGCTGTTTTCCAAGGGTATCTTCGAGCATTACCTGAACATGCAGAGCATCGCCCTGGAGCCCGGAGCGCTGGCCGAAATCCTCGCCGGCACGAGGGAAGACCCGCTCGGCCTGGGCTGGAAATATCAGGGAATGCTCTGGGCCGGCCGGGGCGGAGTGGTGCTCCTGTGGCTCGCGGCGATGCTGACCATGCTCACCGGCTGGGACTACTTCCGCAAGGCCCTGCCCTTCCTGCGGGAGCCGAGGGGGAGCGATTGAAGCCAGGTGAGCGAAGCCGGGAGGCCCCGGGCGATGCCGGGGCTGACCAGAGGCCGGACCGGCGGCAGAGGGGACGAAGGGCGGAAAAGAGCGGAACGGCAAAAGCGGAGACATGAAATGAAACTCGATGTCGTCTATTTCGCCTGGCTGCGCGAGCGCATCGGCATCCCCGGCGAAACCGTCGAGACGGAGGCCCGCGACGTGGCCGGGCTGGTGGCCGAACTGACCCGGCGCGAAGAGCGCTATGCGCAGGCCTTCCGCGACCTCTCGGCACTCCGGGTCGCGGTGAACCAGGAGCTCGCCGATTTCGACGCGCCGCTGAGCGGCGCGCGCGAAGTGGCGTTCTTCCCGCCGATGACCGGGGGCTGAGATGGCGGGCGATACGGGGGCCGATGCACGAGCCGCCAGCAGCGGAGCCGGGATGCTGCAGGTGCAGGAAGAAGCCTTCGACCCCGGCACGGTGCTGAGCGAATTCACCGCCGGCGCCGGCCCCGCCGGCGCCGTGGTCAGCTTCACCGGCATCGTGCGCGACAATGGCGGCGATCTCGACCATATGGAAATCGAACACTATCCCGGCATGACCGAAAAGGCCATCGGCGCCATGATCCACGCGGCCACGCAGCGCTGGAATCTGACCGCCTGCAGGGTGATCCATCGCTTCGGCCGCCTGGCCCCCGGCGAAACCATCATGATGGTCGCCACCGCATCGCGTCACCGCGCCGCCGCCTTCGAGGCCGCCGAATACCTGATGGACTATCTCAAGTCCCGCGCCCCCTTCTGGAAAAAGGAAGTGGGCAGGAGCGGCGCATGCTGGGTCGAAAGCAGGCAGCAGGACGAAGACGCCCTGAAGCGCTGGTAGCCCGTCCCTCTCTCCGCCCCCATTCGGGATGCCTCGCCGCAGGCGCGATTTTCCGCGAAAACCGCCCCCCGCCACGGCGTGAAATCGGCGTCGCCCGCGTCTTCGCATCCCGGAAGAAAACCCGGAAGAAAGAAAAGGGCGCCCGCAGGCACCCCAGACCGGCTGACAAGGCTCATCGTTGCTACCGCTCGGGCACTTTCTCGCCTGCGGCCTTATCCGCATCTCGTCACGGCCATTCCACCCCTAGAACGTGACCTGCCCCCCGCCAACGCCCGCATTTTGAAGTAGAGTCTGCCCGATCAGAAAGGAGCAGACGCATGCGAAAGAGCCGTTTCACGGAGGCGCAAATCATTGCAATGATCAAGGAACAGGAGGCCG
>JALTZY010000230.1 GCA_027045905.1 Paracoccaceae bacterium | reverse complement strand
AGGCGGAGGTGTTTGACGTGCGGGGCCTGCGCGCGGATCCGGACGGGACGGCGGCGCGCGGCGTTTTCGAGACTTCGTTCGATGCCGCGTTCGGGGAGGCGCTGCCATGATCGCCCTGCTGATTCGCGACCTGCGCCTGGCGGTGCGGGCGGGCGGGGGCTTCGGCCTGGGACTGGCGTTTTTCCTGATCGTCACGATTCTGGTGCCCTTCGGCGTGGGGCCGGAGGGGGCGATCCTCGCGCGGATCGCTCCGGGCATCCTCTGGCTGGGGGCGCTGCTGGCCTGCCTTCTGTCGCTCGACCGGGTGTTCCAGCTCGATTTCGAGGACGGAACCCTCGATCTGCTGGCGACCTCGCCGGTGCCGATGGAAGGCGTGGTGCTGGTCAAGGCCCTGGCCCACTGGCTGACCACCGGCCTGCCGCTGGTGGCGGCGGCGCCGGCCTTTGCCATGCTGATGCAGCTGGAGGGGCCGGGGCAATACTGGCTCATGCTCACGCTGGCACTGGGCACGCCGGCCCTGTCGATGATCGGGGCCTTCGGCGCGGCGCTGACGGTGGGCATCCGGCGCGGCGGGCTGCTGCTGAGCCTCCTGGTGCTGCCGCTCTATGTGCCGACGCTGATCTTCGGCGCCGAGGCTGCGCGCCGGGGCGCCGAGGGAATCGCGGCAGGCACGCCGCTTCTGCTGCTTGCCGGGATCACCGCGGGCAGCCTTGCGCTGATCCCCTTCGCGGCGGCGGCAGCGATACGAATGAACCTTCGGTGAACTGACGCCGATGTGACCTTTTGGCCGGGCTTTCGCCTTGCCCGCCTGCCTGCGGCGGCATAGAAATCTCCCATGACTTTCGCGCAACGAATGAACAGGTTCTGGGAATTCGCCAATCCGGTCAGGTTCATGTCCTGGTCCGGCCGGCTCCTCCCTCCGCTCACGGCCCTCGCCGCGCTCACGCTGACGGTGGGGCTGGTCTGGGGCTTCTTCTTCACGCCGCAGGCGGAGAATTTCGGCTCCACCGTCAAGATCATCTATGTCCATGTCCCGGCAGCGGCCATGGCGATCAATATCTGGATCATGATGCTGGTGACCAGCCTGATCTGGCTCATCCGCCGCCACCATGTAAGCGCGCTGGCGGCCAGATCCGCCGCGCTGATCGGCCTGACCATGACCGTGATCGCGCTGGGCACCGGCATGGTCTGGGGTGAGCCCATGTGGGGGACCTGGTGGGCATGGGATCCGCGGCTCACCTCCTTCCTGGTGCTGTTCCTCTTTTACCTTGGATACATGGCTCTGTGGGCGGCGATCGAGGATCCGGACACGGCGGCCGACCTGACCTCGGTACTGGCGATCGTCGGTTCGGTTTTCGCGGTGCTTTCCCGCTATGCGGTGAATTTCTGGAACCAGGGCCTGCATCAGGGCGCTTCGCTGTCGCTGGACAAGGAAGAACACGTGGCGGACGTGTACTGGGTGCCGCTGGTGATCGCGCTGGTGGGATTCGGTCTCCTGTTCGTGGCGCTGCTCCTGGTGCGTACCCGCAGCGAAGTGCGCCGCCGGCGCACCCATGCGCTGGAGATGCGCGAAAGGATGGCCGATGCCTGAGGTCGAGCTTGGAAAATACGCCTTCAGCGTGCTCTCGGCCTGGGGGATGAGCCTGGCCGCGCTGCTGCTGCTGGGGCTGGTCACCTGGCGGCAGTCGCTCCGGGCCCGGCGCGCGCTCGAAGAGGCCGAGGCGCGGCTGAGAGCGCGCAGAAAGGCGAGAGAAGAGGCCGGAAAGGCTGCCCGGGAGGATCGAAACGATGAGTGATCAGAGTACGGAAAAGCGCGGCCTGTCGCCGCTGCTCCTGCTGCCGCCGCTGCTGTTTGCGGGGCTCGCGCTGATGTTCTGGCTGGGGATGAACCGCACCGACCCCGATGCCCTCAAATCCACCCGGGAGGGCGGCCCGGCCCCGGCGCTGAATCTGACCCGGCTGGGCGAGGAGCCGCTGTTCGGCGATGAAGACCTGCGCGCGGGCAATGTGGTGCTGGTCAATTTCTGGGCCTCTTGGTGTACTGCCTGCCGGGTCGAGCACCCCCTGCTGCAGAAACTCGCCGATGAAGGGGTGCTGATCTACGGGATCGACTACCGGGATGATCCCGAAAAGGGGCTGAAATACCTGGCCGATCTGGGCAATCCCTATGCCAGGAGCGGGGCCGACCCGACCGGGCGCACGGCGCTGGAATGGGGGCTCTACGGGGTGCCCGAGACCTTTGTCGTGGCCGGGGACGGGACGGTGGTCCTGCGCTTTGCCGGGCCGATTACCGAGCGCGTGCTGGAAACGACCATCCGCCCGGCCATGGAAAAGGCCGCGGCGATCGGCGCACAATAGCGCCGTTTCCTTTCATCTTTCCACAAATACTCCCGCCGGAGGCCCGATTTTTCGAGAGAAAAATCGCGCCCGCCCCCCCGCGGTGCAGGGCAAGGGCGGAAGGGCGGGGCGCTCTCGTCTCCGCCTCTTCGCCTCTCCGCGCCTGGAGCGAGATGATTTCTGTCTGAATCGCATCAGGGATTTCAATCGCGGATTTTTCTGATTCTTTTTCTGATTCACTGTCTCCATCCACAGGATGGAGGGTTGAGGCGTG
>JALTZY010000229.1 GCA_027045905.1 Paracoccaceae bacterium | reverse complement strand
GCGGGCTACCCGGTCACGTTCGTGCCGGTCCGGGTGCGGGGACGAACCGCGGGCAGCCGCAGCCACATCCGCCCGCTGCGCGACGGCGCACGCTTCCTGCTGATCATCTTCCGGGTGGCGACCCTCTACTCGCCGCTCAAGATCTTCGCGCCGACGGCAGCGCTGCTCTTCCTCTCGGCCTGGGCCTACTACGCCTACACCTTCGCCACGATGCACCGCTTCACCAACATGAGCGCGGCCTTGCTCTTATCGAGCGTTGTCGTATTCCTGATCGGACTCGTTTCCGAACAGGTGACGTTACTCCTTTATTCTGCTCGCCAACCACAGGCCGACTCGCCGCCCGATGAGCCCTAAACTTGTCATCGTCCTCGGGACCCGCGCGCAAGTAGTGAAGATGGCACCTGTGCTGCTTGCTTTGGAGCGCCGCCGCGTCCCTTTCCGCCTTCTGCTAACGGGGCAACACATGGCAACCGTTGAGGACATGCTCCGCGATTTCGGGGTAGATACCCAGGCGGAGTGGCTTTGCCCGCCGCAAGAGGTTTTGACTGTGGCCCGCTTCCCCTTCTGGCTGCGGTCCGCTTTAGCACGCTGCGTGGCGGTAGTGCGCGAGCCGCAATGCGCGGCCGTTGTGACACATGGCGACACCGTTTCGACGCTGGTTGCTGCAGTGGCGGGGTACTTGGCCCAACGGCCAGTGGCTCACGTCGAGTGCGGCCTCCGCTCCCCATATTTGCTCAACCCATTTCCGGAGGAAATTATACGCCGCCTGTGTGCTCGCCTAGCCGCGGTGGCATTCGCACCTGGTCCGTGGGCAGCCAGAAATCTCACTAGGCCTCGTACGAGAGTGGTGGACACGGCTCATAACACGATCATAGACGCACTTCGAATCGCCCTAAAACAGCAGGGTCGGAGAGTCCCTGCAGGCTCCAACCACGTAGTTGTGTCAATTCACCGCTTCGAAAACCTCCGCCGCTCTCGGCTGCGCAAGATCGTCGGCCTGCTTACGGCGCTTTCAGAGGACTACACGATCGATTTTGTGCTTCATCCGGTTACTCGGCGGCGACTCGATGCAACGGGGCTGCTGAGCGTCCTGACGCGAACTTCGGGGATCGTGCTTCACAACCGCATGCCCTACTTCTCATTTATCTCGCTGCTCGCTCGCGCGTGCGGCGTGATCACAGACGGGGGAAGCAATCAGGAGGAGCTCTACTACCTTGGGAAGCCCACCGTGGTTCTACGCAAGGCGACAGAGCGGATCGAGGGCCTAGGATCTTCAGCGGTAGTGCTCGATCCCGAAAGGGCAACGCCCGAGACGGTGCGGGAAGCATTACGGCGCGAGGCGAAACCACGTATCCAAGACGTCAGTGTCGAGCCTAGCGAAACGATAGCGGCTACGCTGGAGGAACTGCTTAGGGTCGAGGCAGCCGCCCGCCGATCATGAGCTGGCCGAATCTTTTCATCGTGGGCGCCCCAAAGTGTGGCACGACCGCACTTGCCAGCTGGCTCGGCGAGCATCCAGACATCTGGATGTCGCCGCTCAAGGAACCCGGCTATTTCGCACACGATCTTCGCAACCGTGTAGTGGTACGCGAGCGACAGTACTGTCGTCTATTCGAAGGAGCCATATCGAAGACCCACGTTTGGATTGGGGAGGCGTCGACCAGCTACCTTTATTCCGACGTCGCGATCGCAAACATTGAGCGGCGATGTCCGGGCAGCCGCTACATCGTGATGATTCGCAATCCCAGCGACATGGCATACTCTTTGTATTGCCAGTATCGATTCGCTGGATGGGAACCCCTCGCCGAATTCGAGCGGGCATGGGAGCAGGCGCTGGTGGCCGGAGGTGCGCGGCACGCACCTCCGTGCCCGGAACCACGCTTGCTCGACTATCCGGCGATCTGTGCGCTCGGCAGCCAGCTTGAACGAATGACGAGCATTGTTCCGAGCTCGCGTATCCATGTGGTCGTGCTCGACGACCTTCGCCGCGACGCACGGGCTACCTATCGCGCAGTGCTGCAGTTCCTCGGTTTGAAGGACGACCGGCGGGAACGCTTCCCGGTCGTCAATGCAGCGCGAGTTGCCCGCTGGCCGATTGCCGCGTCACTGATTGCCAAGGCGGGCGGTGTCTGGACACGCCTCGGCCTCGGTTACAGCCCAGTGGTTTCGGGCGCGGTCCGGTTGTTTAAGGAGACGCTCAACTCCAAGCCTGTCACAGCGCGCGTAAATAGGGAGACCGCAGAGAAGCTTGCAGCTTTCTTTGCTCCCGAAGTGAGGAAGCTGGAGCAGCTTTTGGGACGAGACCTGAGCGAATGGGCAAGGGGTCCCGAATATTAGTATTTTCTGATACTTTTAGCGCCTTAGCATTGCTCTTTCCGACGCTGGATCAATGCGATATGCTCGCACCGTGATCCGGCTCACGAACTTTGGCGCCCGTCCACCATAAGCTAAGCTAGGCCATGGCCAGCACGCAGCCATTGACGCCGCTGGGCGGGCTCGCCCGGCGGCTGGTGGAGGACGGGCTCCTCTCGGAGGAGGCGGCCCGGCGCGCCCAGGAGGAGGCCCAGCGCAAGCGCCTGCCGCTCGTCAGCGCCCTGGTGGCGACGGGCGAGGTGGGCG
>JALTZY010000228.1 GCA_027045905.1 Paracoccaceae bacterium | reverse complement strand
GTTTTCGCCAAGCGCGGCGTTTCCGCAAGATGGAAGAGCGAGCGGGGAAGCGTGCCTCAGCCCGCGAGCAGCGTCTGCCACCAGCTGAGCGTGTAGGCGTAGATGCCGCCGGCGGCGATGGCCGCGCCATAGGGCAGCTTGATCTGATAGGACATGACCTTGCGCAGGGTGGTGTCGCCGTTCATCCACACGCCGTATTCAATCTGCAATGCGCGCCACAGCCACATGACGACGGCCAGCGCGCCGCCGGCGATGGCGGTCATGATGATGAAGTCCGGCAGATTGTTCCAGTCGATCCAGACGGCCACCGCGGAGATCATCTTGGCATCGCCGCCGCCGAACTTGCTGGACGGCACGACCATGTAAACGGCGAACATGGCGCCAAAAACGGCGGCGAAGCCGACGAGATGCCACAGGAACGTCTCCCACGGCATGCCCAGCAGCAACGCCACGGGAAAGAAGCTGCCGAAGATGACGAGATTGAGCATGTTCGGAATGCGGTAGTGACCGAAATCGTGCAGCGCGGCGAACAGCGCCAGCGCCGGAAAGACGGAGAGGAGAATCGTCTGCAACACGTGCGGCATCTCGAACATCGCCTGAGGGCTCCTGCCTTGCGCGCCCGCCCAGGGAGCGCCGTTCGCGGTTTCGCTTTCGCGGCCCATCCTGCCGCAGAAGCATGAAGAGCGGGTAAATGCGCCGCGGCGTCCTCCCCTATTCCGCCGCCTGCACGGCGAGGAGCGGCGCAGACGCGGCGGCGGCCGGTTCGTCCAGCATCCCCATGTGGCGCAGGGCCAGCGCGGTGATGGCGAACACGGCCACGCCGCCCAGCAGATCGACGAAATAGTGCCCACCCATCACCGGGGTCGCGAAGATGGTGAGCACGCCCAGCGCGAAGGCGGGCCAGCGCAGGAAGGTGCCGCGGAAGGCAAAGGCGAAGAGCAGCGCCATGATGGTGTGAAAACTGGGAAAGGCGGTCAGCCCCTCCGCCTTCGCCACCACGAAATCCCGGAACGCGCCGGAACGCAGCGCCAGGAAATCGGCGATGAAGGCCTGGCCTTCCGGCAGCGCCACGCCGCGCGCGGCCGCGGGGACGGCATAATGCTCATAGGGCCCCAGCGCCGGAAACAGCGCGCCGATGGCCACCGTGAGCAGGCCGGTGATGGTGAACAGCAGCAGAAACTCGCGCAGGCGGCGCAGGCGGCCCATGAGCGGCAGCAGGACGAAGGTGAGCGGCAGCAGAAAGCCATAGCTGGCATAGGCGAAGCGCATGAGTTCCGCCAGCCACGGATGGCCGTTGACCACGGCCAGCATGGCCGGCCAGTCGAAACCGACGAAGGTGTCCGCCCGCGCCAGCCAGTCATCGCGCAGCGGCAACGCCAGCGCCACGAACAGGTAGTTCAGCGCGCGGCCGAGAATGCCGGTGACGATAAAGAACGTCAGGGTGAACAGGAACGCCCCCAGGCGGCCGAAGCCGCGCCAGGTCACGAACGCCGCCAGCGGCAGCAGCAAGGCGACGGAAGCCGCGGTGGCGCGCATGTCCTCGTCGAAGACGAAGCGCATGGGGGAGGACGCGAACCAGGCGGCGACACCCGCGGCGAGCAGCGCGAGGAAGGCCCAGGCCAGCGGATGGGGAAAAAGCATGATCCGCCGGGCGGGCAGGTCGCCCTGCGCGAACAGCAGCGCGTGGAGTTGGCGTTTCATCATGATCGGCTTCTCCGAGGAGACATGCTTCCATGAACCCGCGCCAGCATGCCGCAAAGGCGTAAAGACTCCGTTCAGCCTTCTTTCCCACGGGCGCGCACGAAAAACCCCGCCGGCGGAGGCGCCGGCGGGGCGGTGCGTTCCGGATCGTCCGGGATTACATCTTGGAGGCCACGCTGTTGAACGTGGCCTGGATCTTGGACTTGATGGTCGGCATCACGGCCACCAGCGCCAGGCCGGTCGCCGCCACGATCAGGCCATACTCGATGGCGGTGGCGCCGGACTCATCCTTGAAGAAACGAGCAACCTTGTTCATCTCTCTACTCCTTCCAGGTCTTGCTCACATTGCACACGGATCCGGGCGAACAGTCGTATCGCGGGTGCCGTTCATCCCCGAACCACACCCCACGCTAAAGAGGGGACATTAAGATCAGGTAAAATAAAAACATTTGAACTGTCTAACCCTACAGTACATAAAACATGGTAAACAAATAATTTACATGTAAAACAACAGAACATCTATAATACATACAGAATTACCACATTTATTCTTTATTCGCGCATTCCGTCCGGGATTCACGCTCCGGGGGAAGGCGAATTGAGTTTGGCAGGCAAAACAGCTATCTGGTAATGAACCGCCGCAAGCGGCGGCCGCCGGCACCGTCATCGCCGGCGATCTGGCGGGTACGCCCTGCCTCGCGGGCAAGGAAGCGGGAGGAACGCGATGAGCGAGGAATATTCCGTCGAAGGCAAGACGCTGCTGCTGGTGGATGACGACCGGCCGTTTCTGCGCACGCTGGCGCGGGTGATGGAGAAGAAGGGCTTCGCCGAGGTGCGCACGGCGGAAACCGTGGCGGCGGCGCTGGAGGAAGTGCAGACCAACCCGCCGGACTACGCCGTGGTGGACATGCGGCTGGAAGACGGCAACGGGCTTGACGTGATCG
>JALTZY010000227.1 GCA_027045905.1 Paracoccaceae bacterium | reverse complement strand
GTGGTCGAGAAAGCCCGCCAGCGCCGGATCGTGGCGCGCCGGGGCGGGCAGCAGCACCAGAAGCGGGGCGGGGGCGGGCGTGGCTTCTGCCTCTGCCAGAGCCTGCCCGGCGCTGCGCACGATCTCCACCCCCAGCGCGCCGGGGCCGCGGTCGAGCTTCTCGATGCGCACGAAGATGCGCTCGGCCAGCGGATGGGCCAGGATGCGCGCGGCGATCCCCTCGGCCAGCGTTTCGAGCAGGTCGAAGCGGCGCGCGGAAAGCTCGGCGCCGATCGCCTCCACCAGCCGGTCGTAGGAGAGCACCTTGTCCACGTCGTCGCCCGGGTCGCGCTCGGGGGAGCTGACCTCGACCACCAGGTTGAAGGCCAGGCGCTGGCGCACCCCGCGCTCGGCGGCAAAGGCGCCGATCTCGACCTCCACCACATGGTCGCTGAGCGAGATTCGGTCGGGCGGGCGCGTGCCTTCGTGAGAGGCGCGCGCGCGCGCAAGCGGATGGGCAAAGGCCAGGGAAATCTCGTCGCGGCTCATGGGGCCCGACTATCCCAGCCGGTGGGGCGTGTAAATGCGCAGGGCTTCGGCGAGGGGCGATTTTCTGTGAAAGATCGCGCCTCGTGGAGCGCTGTCTGCGCTCTGAAGCGCTCAGGCGATGGGAAAGCTGGGATCGGGCAATACGCGACATGCCGGGGCCGGCTCCGTCCGACAGGCGCGTGCCGGCATCGGGCATGGCATGGCAAGATGCTTGGAATTTCTCCCGGAAACCTCTATCTTAACGGTGTAATAACCATAAGCCGCTACCAAGCGGCCCGTAGAGCGAAACCAGAGCAACAGAGCAACAGAGAGACCGGAGAGAATTCGAGAGAATTCTGGGTCAGATCGAGAGGCAAGCAGCAAGGTGTCGATTGGCAGGATCAAGCAACGGCCCATCCGGGTCGCCGACGAGGCCAAGCGTGAGCTGCGCACCCAGTTCGGGGCGCTGCCCTACCGGCTGCGTGACGGCAAGGTGGAGTTCCTGCTGATCACCAGCCGCGGCACCGGGCGCTGGATCATCCCCAAGGGCTGGCCCATGGATGGCGAGACGCCCGCGGGTGCGGCGGCGACCGAGGCGCGCGAGGAGGCCGGCGCGGTGGGCAAGCTGTCGGAGCAGGTGGTGGGATTCTACGGTTATTCCAAGAATCACAAGGGCGATGACCTGCCCTGCGTGGTGGCGGTATTTCCGCTGCGGGTGAAGAAACTGCTGAAGGACTACCCGGAAAAGCACCAGCGCAAGCGCAGGTGGTTTGGCCGCAAGGAGGCGGCGGCGGCCGTGGCCGAGCCGGAGCTGCGCCGCATTCTCAAGGATTTCCGCCCTGCGGCGCCCGGCGGGTGAGGCGGGCGGAGCATCCGCCGGGAGCGCTGGGGCCATTGCCGCTTGCGCCGGCGGACGGGCCGATGCGCACTGATATCGGAGAGCCGGAATGATCCGTTATGCGCTGAAATGTGACACCGGGCACCGCTTCGAAAGCTGGTTTCAGAGCGCCGATGCCTTTGAAGACCTGCTGGAAAGGGGGCTGGTGGAATGCCCCGAATGCGGGACTGCGGCGGTGGAAAAGGCGATGATGGCCCCCCGGGTCGGCTCTTCGCATACGCTTGCCGCTCCCGAAAGGGCGGCGGAAAGGGGGCTGGCGGAACTGCGCGCCAGAATCGAGGAAAACAGCGATTATGTGGGCGATAATTTCGCCGCCGAGGCCCGGGCCATATATCTGGGGGATGCGCCCGAGCGCCCGATTCACGGCGAGGCACGCCCGGAGGAGGCGCGGGCATTGCTCGAAGACGGCGTGCCGGTGCTGCCGCTGCCCTTCCGGCCCCGGCGAAAGATGGTGTGAAGGCGGTCGCCGGGCGCAGAGGGCGACGGCGGATCAGCGCGGCGGGCTGGTGAGGGTCAGTCCGAGAGGGCCTTTCTCCGCCGCGAGGTCGTGAGCCGGGAGGGGGAGCAGCAGGCGGCGTTCGGGGCGGGTGCGGATGTGCCTTTTCCATATGGGGCCATGACTTCCGGTGACGGTGAGGGTGGCATTCACGGGCTCGCTTACCCGCAGTTGCAACGCGCCCATGCCCCCGGGCCCTTGCGGCAGGGCGATGCGCTGGGGCATCACGTATTTCAGGCGGGGGTCGCGGATTTCGACATCCAGGAACGCGGCCGGGGCCGGCAGCCTGCCGGCGATATCCTCGGCCACCCATTGCCCGCATCGCCGCCCCTCGGCCCAGCTCCAGCCGGCGGTCTCGACCGGGCGCAGCAGGTTTCCGGTGGCAAAGTAGCTCGGGTCCGAGCAGCGCCCCCACTGATCGACAACCGGCCCGCCGGTGCCCGGATCGAGCGCGAGATGGCCAAGGCGCGCAAGGCTCGCCTCGGGGGTGAACTGCCCGCTCAGCACCACGCCGTCGCAGGCGATCTCGCGCTTCTGCCCGTCCGGCCCGGCCACGCTCACGCCGGTGACGCGGGGCCCGCCCCGGATCTCGAGGAGCCGGGTGCCTGTCAGCAGGCGCACGCCGGCAAGGCGCGGATAGAGCGCCGCCGGCCAGCGCGCGGTGATCCGGGGCGCGGCTTCGATCATCGCCACCGGGCGGATGCCCGCGTGCAGGGGGTGATGAACACCGGCGCGCTGCAATCC
>JALTZY010000226.1:2155-2666 GCA_027045905.1 Paracoccaceae bacterium | reverse complement strand
CAGCTGGCCGACATCGGCAGCACCGCCGCCGGCAGTTACCTGGCCGAGAGGTTCGCGCTCAAGCGCCGGGATTTCGAGGCCGCCGCCCGTTTTGCCGAGCAGGTGCTGCGCATGGATCCGGCCATGTCCGGCCTGATGCGCGAAGCGTTGCTGCTGTTCATCGCCAATGACGAATGGAGCAAGGCGCAGGAGATGGCGCGCCGCATCGTGCGCGACCAGCCGCGGCACGAGCTGGCGCGGCTGGTCTTGGGCATTGCGGCCTTCAGGCAGCGTGATTACGCCGGTGCGGAGCGGCATTTCGTCAAGGCCGCCATTTCACCCTATGCCGTGCAGGCCGGTGGCGCCATGGCCGCCTGGGCATGGGTGGCCCGCGGCGATGTGCAAAAGGCTGCCGAGGCGCTGAAGGCGCTGGATGCCTATCCGTCGCTGGGTGGTGTGCGCCTGTATTATGAGGCGCTGATGCTGGATCACGCCGGCCAACCCCTGCGCGCCGGTGTGCTTTACAGGCGGG
>JALTZY010000226.1:0-2145 GCA_027045905.1 Paracoccaceae bacterium | reverse complement strand
CCATGGGCATTTATCGGGCTCTTCTGAAGAACTGGGCCGAAGATGCGATGGTGCGCGCGGCGCTGAAGGAAACGGAGCGCCGGCCGGGCAGGAAGCCACGGCCGTTCATCGCCGGTGAGCGGGACGGCATGGCCGAAGCGCTGTATCAGGTGGCCGCCTGGCAACTGGACCGCGAACAGCTCTTCAATGCCCTCATGTATGCGCACCTGGCCCTGTGGCTCAGGCCGAAGATGCATGAAGCGCGCCTGCTGCTGGGGCGGCTGGAGGAGCTGGGCGGACGCCTGAAGCAGGCGCTGGCCGCCTATGGCCGCATTCCGGAGGGACATCCATTGTATCCCACCGCCAGGCTGCTAAAGGCACAGGTGCAATACCGGCTCAAGCAGCCGGAAAAGGGCATTGCCACCCTCCGTGCGCTGCTCAGGCGCCAGCCGGACAACTTCCGTGCCTGGATTGTGCTGGGCGACATGCTGCGCGGCCGGAAACGCTGGACACAGGCGGAAGAGGCCTACACCAGGGCCATCCGGCTGGTGGAGGGGCGGGGCATGCGCCGCTGGCAGCTCTATTACAACCGTGGAATTGCGCGCGAGCGCGCCGGCAAGTGGAAACAGGCGGAACAGGATTTGCGCACGGCCCTGAAGCTGGATCCCAACCAGCCTTCGGTGCTCAATTATCTGGGCTACTCCCTCATCGACCGCGGCGAACGGCTGCAGGAAGGACTGGAACTGGTGCAACGCGCCTTGCAGCTCAGCCCGCTGGACGCCTACATCATCGACAGCCTGGGCTGGGCCTATTACCGGTTGGGGCGCTATGAGGACGCTGTGCGCGAACTGGAGCGTGCGGTCTTCCATCTGGACGAGGCCACGGCCAACACCCGGCCGGACGACCCGGTCATCAACGATCATCTGGGCGATGCCTACTGGATGGTCGGCCGCCGGCTGGAGGCGCGCTTCCAATGGCGCCACGCGCTGGAGAACAACCCTTCGGCGGATTTGAGGAAAAGGATATTGCACAAGCTGAAAAACGGGCTGGTGCGAAACTTGGATGACGAGGAATACGCCGTGGGGGCAGTCGTGAAAAAGGAAAAGGGAGGGGGCTGATTTTTCATGGCGGAGTGCGTTGATAAGGGGCGCCTCGAATTTGGCGCCAACCTTTATGAAACGTATCATAATCACAAGGAGCAAATGGCATATTCCATATTTGCCTTGCAGGGGGCGTTTTTCATAGGGCTGTTCTTGCTCGGAAATTGGCCGCCAGGCGTGGAGGCATTGAACAGAGAGGTTCTGACGTTCATTTTCATTGTTACATGGTTGCTGTTTCACTTTGCCCTGCGGTTTCAGCTCAGAAACAGAAGAATAGCGGCAATACTTGTGTCGGCATTTTATGATGCGTTGATGAAGGAAACAGTTGCGACATTGGAAGAATTGCCAAAAACGCCTGGGATGATTGGCGTATTCATTGATCAGTTTCTGTTGCCGGTACGCAAGAGCACCTGGGCGGACCCCATTTGCCTCAGGGATATGGAAAACGTGCAGGAACGTCGCATCCCGCCCTGCACCCTGGAAGCATTCGACATTTTCCTGCTGCACCATTTGAAAGCCGCTCAGGATTCATGGAAGGGGTATGCATATCCCATGGAATGGGCTACCACATTAGGATCACTTTTCCTCCTGTTAGTGGCAATGGTGCGCGTTTGGGCTGCCTAAGGCAATTTCCCTCTTGACCACTCGGCCGCTTCTGCCTATTTCCAACACGGCTGTTAGCACTCCCTCGGGATGAGTGCTAACAATCCTGCGCCGAGCAGGCATGTTCCCTTCCCCCGATTGCGGGAAGGGGCGGAACTGAGGCGAAGGGTTCAACCGCATTTCGGAAGTTGAGGAGAAGGACAAATGGCTTTCCGTCCCTTGCATGATCGCGTGCTCATCCGCCGCATCGAGGAAGAGAACAAGACCGCGAGCGGCATCATCATTCCCGACACCGCCAAGGAAAAGCCGCAGCAGGGCGAGGTGCTGGCCGTCGGCCCCGGCGCCCGCGACGAGAGCGGCAAGCTGGTGCCGCTGGACGTGAAGGTGGGCGACAAGGTGCTGTTCGGCAAGTGGTCCGGCTCCGAGGTCACCATCGACGGTGAAGAACTGCTCATCATGAAGG
>JALTZY010000225.1 GCA_027045905.1 Paracoccaceae bacterium | reverse complement strand
GGCGCGGGTCGGGCGGCGGCGAAGGAGCGAGAGGGGGCGGGGCCTGCTGGGCAAGGCGCATGTGAAGACATTGCGAAACTCCCTGATGTTTCGCGACCTCCCGTCGGCGCTTCTGGAGGATCTCCTGCGGCGAGGCGGCCTGGCCCGGCTTTCGCGCGGCGAGACGCTGTTCGTGCAGGGGGACCGGGCCGATCACATCTTCATCGTGCTGGAAGGGCTGATGAAACTCGGCCGGATCACCAGCGCCGGCGACGATATCGTGGTCGCTGTCTATGGGCCGGGCGAGAGCTTCGGCGAGGCGGCGGCGCTCAAGGGCGGGGAGTATCCGGTGACGGTCGAGGCGGTGGAGGATGCGGTGCTGTTCCAGATCGCCGCGAAGACCATTGCCGAGCAGATCCGCCTGCATCCGGAAATCGCCATGGCGATGCTGGCCAGCACCTTTCGCCACAACCGCGAACTGGTGATGGAGATCGAGGACATCAAGGGCCATACCGGCGCCCAGCGCCTGGCGACCTTCCTGCTGGCACTGGCGCCGGTGCAGGAGGGGACGAGCGCCTTTGCGCTGCCCTATGACAAGGGGCTGATCGCCAAGCGGCTGGGGATGAAGCCCGAGAGCCTGTCGCGCTCGATCGCCAATTTGCGCCCGTTGGGGGTGAGTGTGCGCGGCGGGCATGTGAGCGTGGCCGATCTGGGCAGGCTCAGGGAATTCGCCGAAAGCGACCGGCCGGGGCGCAAGCAGGCCACCCCCTGCGCCTGAGCGATTCCGGTTCCTCCGCCGGAAGGGCGCGGACGGCCCGCGTCATTCGACCGGCTCCAGGCCGATCTCGCGATCGACATAAAGGTTCACCGTCACGAGCAGCCTGCCGTCCGGTGTCAGGGCGTACATCTCGCGAAAGTCGTCGGAAAATCTCGGCCGGGTCAGGATATGCTCCACCGGAACCCGCTCGCGGGCGAACAGGCCCCGGCTCGAGGGCAGCCCCTCGACCATGCCCGCCTCGCGGCTGTGCACGAAGCCCTCATAGACCGGCGGCGCGTTGGGGTCGGTGGCGATCAGCCAGTATTCGGGCGCATCCAGCAGCGGCACGATGAAGTGGCGCCGGGTCGGGTCCACATGGACGCCCTCGAAGCGCGAAGGCGCGCCGTCGCGCGCCACGCCCTCGAAGACCCGCGCCACCGTGCCGTCCGCAGTCGCATATATCACCAGGCGGTCGGGCGCGGCCAGTTCGGCGCGCCACCTGCCGTCGGCGGACAGGGCGCTGTCGGCGGCGGAAGCGGGCGGGACCGGCAGCAGGAGGAGGGCGAGGGCGAAGAACAGCATCAGAGCGGGGGCAAAGCGCAGCATTCGGAGGCCTTTCACGGGGAAGGGGCGGCGCGGGGCCGCCCCTTCGAGTCGCTGTCGCGCTGGATCAGTAGATGTCGTTGCGGGTGTTGTAGACGTTGAACTTGCCGGTGGGCGTGATCAGGCGGGGGTCCTTGATCACCTTGATCGGTTCGAGCGTCTTGTCATCGACGATCACGATGGCCGACTGCTTGTCCTTGGCGTTCCAGACCGAGAACCAGACCTGGTCGCCGGCCATGTTGTATTCGGGCTGGACCACGCGCGGCTGGCCGTCGCCCTCGATGCCGGCCCATTCGGCGATCGGCAGGGTGACGAATTCGGCCTCTCCCTCGCCCATCTCGCTGATGGTGAATACCGCGACCGAGCCGGAAAGCTCCGGGTCCGGGTTGAGCGGCGCATCTACATAGAGATGGTCGGAATTGGGATGCGTCTTGATGAAGAGCTGCCCGCCGCCCAGGCCGAAGAGCTGGCCGGCCAGCTTCCAGGCCTGATCCGGGTGGCCTTCGGGATCGGTGCCGATCAGGGCAATCGACTCGTCGCCCAGGTGCGGGGTGGCCCAGACCGGCCCATAGACCGGATGCACGAAGTTCGCGCCGCGGCCCGGATGCGGCTTGATGCCGTCGGTTTCGACGATGTTCACCAGCTTGTTGTCCCTGGTGTCGATCACCACCACCTTGTCGCGGGCATTGGCGGCCACCAGGAAGTAGCGACCGGAGGCGTCGAAGCCGCCGTCATGCAGGAAGCGTTCGGTGGCGATGTCGGTCACCCTGAGGCTGTCCAGGTCGGAATAGTCGATCATCAGCGTGTGGCCGGTTTCCTTCACGTTGACGATGAATTCCGGGTTGAAGTGGCTGGCCACGATCGAGGCCACCCGCGGCTCGGGGTGGTATTCGCCGGTGTCATAGGTCATGCCGCGGGTCGAGACCACGCGCAGCGGCTCCAGCGTGTCGCCGTCCATGATCGTGTATTGCGGAGGCCAGTAGGAGCCGGCGATGGCATACCTGTCCTCGTAGCCCGGGAACTTGGAGGTCTCCACCGAGCGGGCCTCGAGCCCTACGCGTACCTCGGCCACCACGTCGGGCTTTTCCATCCACAGGTCGATCATGTCCACCTTGGCGTCGCGGGCGATGACCAGGATGTAGCGCCCCGAGGCCGACACCCGGCTGATATGCACCGCATAGCCGGTCTCGACGATATTGATGATCTCGTAGGTATCGCCGTCGATCAGCGCCACTTCGCCGGTGTCGCGCAGGGTGACCGAGAAGATGTTGTCGATATTGTAGTCGTTCATCTTTTCGGTCGGGCGCTCCTCGGGCGGGACGATGACCTTCCAGGTCTCGAGCATCTCGGGCAGGCCCCATTCGGGGGGCACCGGGGGCTCCATCATCACGTAATTGGCCATCAGGTCGATTTCTTCCTCGGTCAGTTCGCCGGATGTGCCCCAGTTGGGCATGCCGGCGGGCGAGCCGTAGGTGATGAAGCTGACCGCGCCCTCATAGCCCAGCTCCCCGGTCACGTCCGGGGTCAGGGCCGGGCCGGTCGCGCCATTGCGCAGCACCCCGTGGCAGCCGGCGCAGCGCTCGAAGAAGATGTCCTTGGCTCTGGCGAATTCCTCGTCGTCGAGCATCCGTTCGCCGGCGCCCACACCGACGGCGACCGCCGCCAGGGGCAGCGCCAGCACGACGGCGGAGAGTTGTCTGGAAAATCTTGAGAAGCCCATTCTGTAGTCCTCCGGACCTTGTTGAACGTGACTGCATTCTATCGCATGCGCTCGAGTCGCCTCTTGACGATTGTCAAGGCTCCGCCCTTGCCCATGCGATATTTTCCGACCTGTGGAACCATTGCACCCGGTACTGCCGGCCGGCCCGGCGGGGCGCGGGTACGTCAACCCCGAGGAGGGAAGAGGATGCCTGAGGTCATGACGAAAACGATGGCCCGCAACGTGTTTTACGGCGGATCGCTGTTCTTTATCGCGATATTCCTGGTCCTGTCGTTCAACTCCGTGGGCTATATCAGGAACCATTCGACCAGCGCCGAAACGCTGACCGATTCAGTGGTCGCGGGCAAGCGGGTGTGGGAGGAAAACGCCTGCATCAACTGCCACACCATCCTGGGCGAGGGGGCCTATTTCGCCCCCGAGGTCGGCAACGTGATGCGCCGCTGGGGCGTGCAGGACGACCCCGAAGGCGCCTACGAGATGCTCAAGGGCTGGATGGAGGCCCAGCCCACCGGCATCGAGGGCCGCCGCCAGATGCCGCAGTTCAATCTCGACGACGAAGATATCAGGAATCTCGCCGATTTCCTGCTGTGGACCGGCACGATCAAGACCCAGAGCTGGCCGCCCAATGACGCGGGCTGATCCGGGCTGACGCGGGACAAGGAGAAAGACCATGAAATACCAATCGCAGAGAGTCGCCTACTGGTACTTCCTCGCCGCCATGGCCGTGTTTTCGGTGCAGGTGCTGGGCGGGCTGTGGGCCGGCTGGATCTATATCGACCCGAATTTCTACGCCGAGGCGGCACCATTCAACATCGTGCGGATGCTGCACACGAACTCCCTGATCGTCTGGCTGCTGCTGGGCTTTTTCGGTGCCGCCTACTTCCTGGTGCCCGAAGAGGCCGAGCGCGAACTGCAATCGCCCATGCTCGCCTATGTGCAGCTTCTGATCCTGCTCCTGGGCACGGCCGGGGCCGTGATCACCTACCTCTTCGACCTGTTTCCCGGCCACTGGCTGCTGGGCAAGGAGGGGCGCGAGTTTCTGGAGCAGCCCCTCTGGGTCAAGCTCGGCATCGTGGCGGCGGCGCTGATCTTCCTCTACAATATTACGCTCACCTCGCTCAAAGGGCGCAAGACCGCGATCACCAACGTGCTGCTGCTGGGCCTCTGGGGGCTGGTGCTGCTGTTCCTGTTTGCCTTCTACAACCCGGGCAACCTGTCGCTCGACAAGATGTTCTGGTGGTATGTGGTGCATCTGTGGGTGGAGGCGACCTGGGAGCTGGTGATGGCCTCGATCCTCGCCTTCCTGATGCTCAAGCTCACCGGCGTTGACCGCGAGATCGTCGAGAAGTGGCTCTATGTGATCGTCGCCACGGCGCTGTTTTCCGGCATCCTCGGCACCGGCCACCATTATTACTGGATCGGCACGCCGGGCTACTGGCAGTGGATCGGCTCGATCTTCTCCTCGCTCGAGGTGGTGCCGTTCTTCGCGATGATGAGCTTTGCCTTCGTCATGGTCTGGAAGGGCCGGCGGGATCATCCGAACAAGGCGGCGCTCTTGTGGTCGCTGGGCGCGGCCACCATCGCCTTTTTCGGCGCCGGGGTCTGGGGCTTCCTGCACACGCTGCACGGGGTCAATTACTACACCCACGGCACCCAGATCACCGCCGCCCACGGCCACCTGGCCTTCTACGGCGCTTATGTGGCGGTAAACCTGGCGATCTTCAGCTACGCCATGCCGATCCTGCGCGGGCGCGACCCCTATAACCAGGTGCTGAACATGGGCAGCTTCTGGCTGATGACCGGGGGCATGGCCTTCATGACCTTCGTGCTGACCTTTGCCGGTACCGTCCAGACGCACCTGCAGCGGGTCATGGGCGAAGCCTTCATGGATACCCAGGACGCGGTGAATCTCTTTTACGTCATGCGCTGGGGCGCGGGGCTTGCGGTGGTGATCGGCGCGCTCGTGTTCATCTACGCCCAGCTGGTGCCGGGGCGCGAGGTGATTGCGCGCGGCACCGGGCAGGAGGCCTGACATGGCCACTGCCGAGACCAGACAGGAGGGGGCACGCGCCCCCTTCTACCTGCCCGTCGCCGACGAATGCGACATCTTCGAAGCCGCCTTAGCCCACCGCCTGCCGCTGCTGCTCAAGGGGCCGACGGGCGTGGGCAAGACCCGCTTCGTCGCCCACATGGCCGCGCGCCTGGGCCGGCCGCTCTACACGGTGGCCTGCCATGACGACCTGTCAGCGGCCGACCTCGTGGGCCGCTTCCTGCTCAAGGGCGGCGAAACGGTCTGGGTGGACGGTCCGCTCACGCGCGCGGTGCGCGAGGGCGCGATCTGCTATCTCGACGAGGTGGTGGAGGCGCGCAAGGACGTGACCGTGGTGCTGCACCCGCTCACCGACGACCGGCGCATCCTGCCCCTGGACAAGACCGGCGAGGAGATCGAGGCGGCGCCGGGATTCATGCTGGTGGCCTCCTACAACCCAGGCTACCAGAATATCCTCAAGACCCTCAAGCCCTCGACCCGCCAGCGCTTCCTGTCGGTGGATTTCGACTTCCCGGCGCCCGGGCGAGAGGTGGAAATCGTCGCGCGCGAAAGCGGGCTCGACGAAGGCCGCGTGAAGAATCTCGTGCGGCTCGCCGGCAAGCTGCGCGCGCTCAGGGGCCAAGACCTGGAAGAAGGCGTCTCGACCCGGCTGGTGATCTATGCCGCGACCCTGATCGCGGCGGGCATGCCGCTCGAGCGCGCGATTCTCGTCGCCATGATCGAGCCGCTCACCGACGACGAGGACGTGAAGGCCGGACTGCTAGATATCGTCAGCGCGATCTACGGCTGAGCGCGCGGATTTTCGACGAGGATCCGATTCCCGATTTTCGCGGAAAATTGGTTCCGGGAGACAAGGAATGCACGACGCTCTGGACCTGTTCGAGCCCGAAGAGACCATCGGCAAGGCCTGGCACCGCATCGCCAGCCGGCTGGACGCGCCGGACGAACATGCAGGGGCCGCGGTGCATCTGAGCGAGATCGAGGGGCGGCTGGGGGTATTCTTGCGCGGCCTTGGCGGCAGCCACGCCACCGAGATACGGCCCGCCGCGCCCATCAGCCAGCCCCACCGCCTTTCCTGGCGGCGGGCGCTGGGCACCTGGCGCGAGCGCGAAGCGCGCCCGAGCTTCGACGGCGAGGCGCTCAGCCTGCCCGCGCGCATCGCCATCTTCGAGGATCGCGAGGCCAATGCGGCGCTCTATTTCTGGCTCGCCGCCACCGCCGCCCATGCGCCCGCGCCGGTCGCCGAATCCGACCCGCTCGCCGCCGATATCCGCGCCCTTTCGCAGGCCGCCGAGATGACCCGGGCGACGCTCACCGACTGCCCCGGCCTCAAGCCCCATTACCGGCGCCTGCGGGCCGCCAGCCGCGCCGCCCGGCCCCGCGCCTCCCTGCCCCGGCACGAGGCGGCGCTGGAGGCGGCGATCGTGCATCTGCTGGGCAGCCCCCTGCCCGAAAGCCCGCTTGCGCGCGAATATCTCGCCCTGATTCGCAGCCCCGGCGCCGACCTCTCCGCGCTCCGCGCGCCGAGGGGCTACCGCCCCTTCCGCCCGGTGCCGCTCTGGCCCGACCTGCGCCCGCGCCCCGCGCGCGCCGCGGTGGAGCGCCCCGAGGAGATGCAGGAAGAGGGCACCGGCCCCGACGCCGAGGAAGAGACCGGCCGCAAGCGCGCCCGGCGCTCCGAGTCCGACCTCGCCGAGCGGCGCGACAGCCTGATCCTGCACCGTTTCGAGGCGATCTTCTCCTGGGTCGAGAGCCTGAACCTGAACCGGCGCATCGAGGACGACGACGAAGACACCGCCCGGCGCGCCGCCGAGGACCAGGACGAGCTGGCGCTGGGCCAGGTCAGCAAGAAGACCGCGGCCCGGCTCAAGTTCCACCTCGACCTCGCGCCCGAGGACGCCGAGCGCGAGCGCCTCTCCGACATCCATGTCTATCCCGAATGGGACCACCGGCGCGGCGCGTATCTGCCGGCCCATGCCCGGGTGCTGGCCAGCCCCGCCCCCGAGGTCGAGGCGGAGGCGCCCGCGCGCTTCACCACCGATCCGGCCGCGCGCCGGCGCATCCGCGCGGTGAAACGCCAGTTCGAGGCGCTCAGGCCGCGCCGGGTGATCCTGCCGCGCCAGCTCGACGGCGACGAGCTGGACATGGAGGCGGCGATTGCCTCGCTGGTCGAGCTCAGAGCCACCGGCGAGGGGCATGACCGCGTCTATCGCGCCGCCCGCAGCCAAGCGCGCGACCTTTCGGTCAGCGTGCTGATGGACACGTCGCGCTCGACCGAAAGCGCGATCGCCAGCCGCATGGTGATCGACGTGGAGCGCGAGGCACTGGCGGCGCTCGCCTGGGGGCTCGACGCCTGCGGCGACGATTTCGCGATCCAGACCTTCTCTTCGCTCAGACGCGATCGGGTCTTCGTGCTCGAAGTCAAGGGCTTCGACGAACAGATGAGCGCCAGAGTGGAGCGGCGCATCGCCGCGCTGACGCCCAGCTTCTACACCCGCCTCGGCGCCGCGATCCGCCACGCCAGCGCCGGGCTTGCAGAGCGCGCCACGCGTCGCCGCCTGCTGCTGGTCATCACCGACGGCAAGCCCAACGATCTCGACCATTACGAGGGCCGCCACGGCATCGAGGACACGCGCATGGCGGTGCGCGAGGCGCGCCGGCTGGGCCAGGCCGTGCACGGGGTGGTGATCGACCGCAAGGGGCAGGCGTGGTTTTCCCGCATCTTCGGGCAGGGCGGCTTCTCGGTGGTGGCCGAGCCCGACCGGCTGACCGCCGCCCTGCCCGAAATCTACCGCCAGATCACGGGGGGCGCATGAGCGACACGCCAGAACGCCCCGGCCTGCTCGCCGAACTGCCCGGAGACCTGATGATCTGGGTGCTGATCGTCAGCGAATTGCCGGTCTTCGGCGCCGGCCTGCTGGCCTTTCTCGGCGTGCGGGTGACAGACCCGGCGGGTTTCGCCGCCGCGCAGGATACGCTCGACCGCCTCGCCGGGGCGCTCAATACGATCGTGCTGGTCACCTCCGGCTACATGGCCGCCATGGCCGCGCAGAGCGCCGATACCTCGCCCGCGCGCACCCGGCCATGGCTCATGGGCGCGCTTGCGCTCGGCGCTCTATTCATGGCCATCAAGTGGCGCGAATACGCCGCCCATGCCGCCTACGGGATCGGTATCGAGAGCGGCGCTTTCTACACCTTCTACTACCTGCTGACCGGCTTTCATGCCGCCCATGTGCTGGCGGGCATGGCGATCTTCGCCCTGCTGATCTGGCGCCCGCGCCCGCATCTGGTCGAGGCCGGCGCCCAGTTCTGGCACATGGTGGACCTGGTGTGGATCCTCCTGTTTCCCATCCTCTACCTGCTGCACTGACATGAATGGACCGGCACGAACCCTCGCCTGGCTCTGGACCCTCGCCCTGGCCACCGCGCTTCTGGCCCGCCTGGCGCCCCCGGGCGCGCCCTGGGCCGGGATTGCCTTCCTCGCTCTTGCCGGCTGGAAGGCCCGCCATGTGCTCAACGGCTACCTCGCCCTCGCTCCCAGCCGCTTCTGGCGCCGCTTCTTCGCTGCCTTCGTGGCCGGATTCCTCGTCCTCGCCGCGGCGATATACCTTCTGCCCCTGGCCGGATGAGGCCGGGCAGCGGGGGTGGCCGGTCCGGCAGGATCCCCGGCATCTGCGAAAACCCTCAGCGCAGGCTGGCCTCGATATTGCCCCCGTCCACGGTCATGATATGGGCGGTGGTGCGCCGGGCGCCGGCCAGCGCCACGAAGGCCTCGGCGACGTGGTGCGCCTCGACCTCGCGCCTGAGCAGGTTGCCGGCCATGTAGGTGGCCTCGTCGATGCCGCGGGCCTTCGAACGCTGGGCGATGAAGTCGTCGTCCAGGAGCCCCGAGCGGATGCGGTCGGCATTGATCCCGTTGGAGCGGATGCCCTCGGCGCCAAGCTCCAGCGCCAGCTGCTTGACGAGGAACATGGTCGCCGCCTTGGGCAGGCCATAGGCACCGAATCCCCTGCCCGGGTTGACCGCCTGCTTGGAGACGTTGAACAGCAGGTCGCCGCCCCGCCCCTGGGCGCGCAGCACCCGCGCCGTGGCCTGGGCAAAGGCCACATGGGCGAAGAAATTGAGCTCGAAACTTTTGCGCAGCAAGGCGTCGTCCATCTCGGCCATCTCGCCTGTCCAGGCCGCGCCGGCATTGGAAACGAGGATGTCGAGCCCGCCGAATCGGCTGACGGCCCCGGCCACGGCGCGCTCGGCCGCGCCCTCGGCGGTGATGTCCATGGCCGCGCCGTCATGGCCCGCCCCGAGCCGCTCCAGCGCGCGCGCGAGCGCCTCTTCGCTGAGGTCAACGAGATAAACGCTCGCGCCCCGCGCGGCAAAGGCCTCGGCCGTGGCCAGCCCGATTGCGCCGGCGCCGCCGGTCACCAGCACCACCCTGCCGGCAAATTCGGGCCGGCTGCGCGCGCCGAGCTTGGCCTGCTCCAGCGCCCAGTATTCCATCTCGAACAGGCGCGCTTCGTCGAGCGGGCGATAACCGCCCCCATCCTCGGCCATGGCCATGGCGCGGATATTCTGCTCGGCCAGATCGGCGGCAATGGCGGCGGCCCGCGCGCTCTCGCCGATCCCGGCAATGCCGAGGCCGGGGATCCAGGCGACATTGGGCGCCGGGTTCAGCATTGTCCCGCTGTCGGGAGCGCGGGCGGCGTTTTCCTCGAAATAGCGCGTGTAATCAGCTGCATAGGACTCGACCGCCGCGGCGATGTCGCCCCCCTCCAGCAGCAGCGGGCAATTCTTGGTGCGAATCACATGGTCGGGCGTGGCGATGCCGCGCCGGGCCAGATCGGCGAGATCGGCGCGGGCGAGGAAGGCGTCGATCTCCGCGTTCCGGCGCAGGTCGATGATCGGCATCGGCGCGTCCTCGTCGCCGCTGTGGCGGGCGCTGACCGCCCCGATCGCCCCGCGCAGGGCCGGCAGCACATCGCCCGCCGCCACCGGCGCCGGGGCCTTGGCGCGCCGGGGGGCGGGGCGGCGATGGTCGGCCAGCCAGGCCTCGACCGTGCCGGTCTGCTCGATCAGCCGCCGATAGGCACGCTCGGCATCGTCGGCAAAGGCAAAGTGGCCGTGATTGAGCAGGATCAGCCCCTCGACCTCGGGGTCTGCGTCAAACACATCCGCCGCCGCGCGCCCGAGCGCGAATCCCGGCTTGAAGAAGGGCACCACCCCCACGCGCCCGCCGAAAATCTCGCCGATCACCGCTTCGGCCTCGGGCAGGTCGGCAAGCGCGATCATCGCGGTGGCGTGGCTGTGGTTGACGAACTTGTGCGGCAGGAAGGCGTGCAGCAGGGTCTCGATCGAAGGGTAGGGGCCGGACGCGTCCAGCATGGCGCCCCTGAGGGTGCTGACCATCTGCGCATCCTCGAGCCGCTCCAGCTTGCGCAGGGCGCGCAGCGGAGCCAGGCGCAGGCCCGGCATCCCAGCGGGCGTGATCCGGGCCAGATCGTGGCCCGAGCCCTTCACATGCAGCACTTCCTGCGGCGCGCCGAAGAGATCCGCCCGCTCCACCTTGACCGACGTATTGCCGCCCCCGTGCAGCACCAGATCCGGGTCGGAGCCGATCAGACGCGAGGCATAAACCTGCTCCAGAAGCGCGCGTCCGGCGGGATCTTCGCCCGCTTCAGCCGCAAATTCCGCAAAATCCTGCGCATTCCACCTGTTTTCCACCATGTCGCGCCTGTAAGATCGGTTGTTGCATGTCGGGTCTGTCTGCCCCGGTCTGGCCGGGCAGAAGTGTTTTGACAATTGTCAGGCGTATGTGTCAAGTATCAAGCAGGGGAGCGCGCATGGCTATCACCACCCGCAGACGCACCGTTGGACAGGTGAGCGGCGAGAATATCGTCATCGAGGCCGCGTGGATGTATTACCACGAGATGAAGAAGCAGTCGGAGATCGCCGAGCGGCTCGGCGTCTCGCGCGCCACCATCGTCAACTGCCTGCAGGAGGCCAAGGAGCGCGGCATCGTGCGCATCAGCCTGGCGGCCGAGGCCTTCGCCGGCCACCGCCTGGCCGAAGAGCTGCGCGAACGCTTTGCGCTGGCCGCCGCCTTCGTGGTGCCCGACGCCACCAGCCGCAGCGAGGAAGAAACCCTGATCCGGGTCGCGCGCGGCGCCGCCGAATGGCTGCCGGGCCTGCTCGGGCCGGGCGACAAGCTCGGGGTCTCCTGGGGGCGCACGGTCTATGAGGTGGCCGAGGCGATGGCAGAGACCCGCACCGAAGACGTCTCGGTCTCGCAGCTGGTGGGCTCCATGGCCACGCCCTATGGCTTCACCGCCGAGATCTGCTCGGCGCATATGGCCATGAAGCTCGGGGCAAGGCTCGTGAACCTGCACGCACCAGCGGTGCTGAGCGACCCGGACCTGGCCCGCCGCCTGCGCGCCGAGCCGATCATCGCCGCCCAGCTCGATGCGCTCAGCCATTGCAACAAGGCGATCTTCGCCGCCGGATCGGCAAACCACTCCAGCCATATCGTCAGTTCGGGGCTGGCCAGCCATGAGGACCTGGACTGGTACGTCTCCCGGGGGGCGGTCGGGGTCTTGGCCGGCCGTTTCATCGACACCCGCGGCAGGCCCGTCCCCGGCGACCTGGAGCAGCGCATGATCGGGGTCGAGCTCGACAAGCTCCTGGGGCTCGACATGGGACTGCTGGTTTCGGCCGGCAAGGACAAGGTGATCCCGATGATTGCGGCCATCAACGGGGGCTATGTCACCCATGTGGTCACCTCCGCCAGCACTGCCGAAGCGATGCTGAAAGAGACCGAAGGCCGCTGACCCCCCCCTTTCATCTTTCTCCAAATACTCCCGCCAGAGGCCCCGATTTTTCTGCGAAAAATCGGCACTGGCCTCCCCCGGCTCGCGCCCCTTTGACCGCCCTTGCCAAACGTGGGATAATCGGCCCCGCATTCAGCCGAAAGGATATCCCATGCGCCGCTTTCTCCCCCTCGCCTTCCTTTTCTCCCTGCTCCTGCCCCAGATCCTGCTCCCTGGAGCGAGATGATTTCTGTCTGAATCGCATCAGGGATTTCAATCGCGGATTTTTCTGATTCTTTTTCTGATTCACTGTCTCCATCCACAAGATGGAGGGTTGAGGCGTGGGCGGAGCGATAT
>JALTZY010000224.1 GCA_027045905.1 Paracoccaceae bacterium | reverse complement strand
CCATCACACTCTGGGACTAAACACCTAGGGCATGTCTCGAAAATGGTAGAAATTGAGTCCACGCGCCTCCGGGCGGGTTAATTTTGCGCCGGTCAGGCGGCTTGGTCAAGGGTGGCGTCGGCGACGGGCTGAGCCAGGGTTTCCCAGCCGTCGACCTTGCGCATGATGATCTGGCCTGAGGCCATCAGCGCCCAGAGCAACATTGGCACGGTCTCGGCGCAAGGCAGCACAGTCTGGGTTTTGACGCGGCGGCGAAATTCCTCGTTCAGACGCTCGATCGCGTTTGTGGTCCGTGCCGATTTCCACTGGCTTTGCGGCAAGCGGGTAAAGGTGAAGATCTTGTCTCCGGCTTCCTCCAAGCTGTCGGCCACCGCCTTGCATTTCAACCGCCATTTGCGCAGAAATACCTTGCGGCGGGTGGCGATTTCCTCGGGCGTTTTGGCGTAGATCATGTCGCGGTAATCCTCGGTCAGCTCATCGTGCATGCGCTTGGGGGCATGGGCCAGAAGGTTGCGGTGCTTGTGAACCGTGCAGCGCTGGATCGGCAGGTCGTTCCCCCAAAGAGCAATTAGAGCTGCCTCAAGGCCGGGTGCGCCGTCCACGATGACGAATTCCGGCTTCCGTAGCCCGCGCGCGTCGAGATCATTGATGAACTGACGCCAGGCGGCAGTGCTCTCACTGCCCATGTTCATCAGTGATAACAACACCTTCTGCCCGTCCCGGCGCACCCCGATGGCGGCCAGGACCGAGATGTTGGTAGCCTTCTTGTCGATCCGCGTCTTGATAACGGTGCCATCAAGGATCAGCCGAGATATAGCTAAAAGTTGGTGATGGCCCCTGAGGGGCGGCATATCATGGCGTTGTTCACGCGCCGCAATTCTCGAAGAGAAAAGGATATGCCACATGACAACAAATACCATTACCCAGCTGAGCGATCCACAGGGATTTTCGCCTGATCCACTGACGGATCTGCTACGATCGGGCGCGCAGCGTCTGATTGAGCAAGCGGTTGAGGCCGAACTTTCAGTTCTGTTGGAGGCCTATGCATCTGACAAAACGGATGACGGTCGTGCGCGATTGGTGCGCCACGGTCACCTGCCGGAACGCGAGATCATTTCCGGGATCGGCGCGGTGCCGGTCAAGGTGCCGCGCGTGCGAGACCGAGGTGGCAACGCAGAGAAAGTCCGGTTTACGTCAACAATTCTGCCGCCCTATTTGCGCAAAGCCAAATCCATCGAAGAGCTGCTGCCCTGGCTGTACCTCAAAGGCATTTCCACTGGGGATTTCCATGAAGCCCTCGCAGCTCTTCTCGGCCCGAACGCCGCAGGGCTGTCATCGACGACGATATCGCGGCTTAAGGCCGACTGGTGGGCCGAGTACGATCGCTGGCAGCGTCGCGATCTCAGCACGCGGCGGTTCGTCTACATCTGGGCAGACGGCGTCTACTTCCGGCCCCGAATGGCTGAGGAAAAACAATGTGTTCTGGTGCTGATGGGCGCGGACGAATGGGGCCGCAAGGAGATCATCGGCCTTGCTGATGGCTATCCATTGCCTGGCAGGTGAATGCGCAGCAATCACCGAAAAGGACGAAAGCACCCAGAGTTGGCGCGAACTGCTGCTCGATTTACAGCGTCGCGGTCTGACCCATGCCCCTGATCTTGCCATTGGGGATGGTGCTTTGGGGTTCTGGCACGCGCTGCGCGAAGTTTTTGGGGCTACAAAAGAACAGCGCTGCTGGTTCCACAAAACCGGCAATGTTCTGAACGCGATGCCGAAGTCGGTTCAGGCCAAAGCGAAGGGGCATCTGCACGACATATGGCAGGCCGAGACGCGCATGGATGCCGAGGCAGCATTTGACTTCTTCGTCACAACCTATGGCGTGAAATACGACAAAGCTGTGGGGAAACTGACCAAAGATCGTGATGTTCTCTTGGCCTTCTATGACTTCCCAGCCGAGCATTGGAAGCACGTCCGAACGACGAACCCAATTGAAAGCACCTTCGCCACCGTTCGACATCGCACCGGCAAAACCAAGGGTTGCCTCAGCCGCAAAACTGGCCTTGCGATGGCGTTCAAATTGATGATGTCAGCCCAAACCAAATGGCGAAAGCTCGACGGCGCAAACCGCATGCCTGAGATCATCAAAGGGATTGCATTCAAGGACGGGATCAAACAACTTAACCAAGCCGCCTGATCACGCCGTCACCAACTTTCGGGCATAGCTCGGATCAGCCGCACGATGCCCTCATCCGCAAGACTGCGACTGCACCACGCCTGCCAATCAGTCTTGACCTTGCGCCAGGCACGGCTGACCACGTCCTTGCTGACCGCGCCTTGAAACAGGCCAAATAGAGCCCGTTTCACCCGCCGCGTGTTGGTGCCCGAAAGATAAACAGCGGCGATCAGGGCCTCGGCCTTCTTCGTCAGCCGTTGATAGCGAGGCAGAGCCTTTGATCGCCATTCTTTGGCCTTGCCGTCCTCGCCTGTGATCCGTGCACGCGGCACTCTCACGGTCTCGGACCCAAATGTCCCGATCAATTGCCGCTCTCGGTGCCCGTGGCGATAACCGGCCTGTGTCTCGCCGCTCCGGCCATAGCGGCAGCGGCCCAGAAACTGCTCCAGTTCCTCCTCGAAAACCGCCTCGATCGGATCATAGCCAACTTCATTGGCCAGTAG
>JALTZY010000223.1 GCA_027045905.1 Paracoccaceae bacterium | reverse complement strand
AAACTCCTCGTCATCCTCGACGCGATGATCCGCGAAAACAGACCATGTCAGACCGCGTAAACAACTCACTTGCCCGCCGGAGGCACGATTCTCCGAGAAAAATCGCCCCCCGCCCGCCCATGCCACGGGCCCGGCGGTCTGGCCGGCGCACCTTGCGGCTACAGGCAGCTGCCTTCCAGCACTTCCGCAAGGATCGGTGCCAGCCGCCCGGCCCATTCATATTGCTGCGCATCGGTCTCGATCAGGTCGTTGCGGATCTCGATCAGCACATTGGGCCGCCCCGACCTGATCGCATGACGGTCCACGCTGTCGCCTTCCAGATGGCCGCCATAGGGTTCGTTCTCGCCTACGCAGAGGTCCTCCTCCTCGCGCAGCCGGCGCAGAAGCGGGCGCGCCAGGCGGTCGTCCGCCCCGTAGAGGATGCCCACATGCCAGGGCCGCTCCTCGCGCCCGCGCAGTCGGGGCGTATAGGAATGGATGGCGACATAGATGCAATCCTCCCGCCGCGCCGCCAGCCGCTCCACCGCCGCGTGGTAGGGCCGGTAATAGGCCTCCAGCCGGCGCGCGCGCTCGGCCTTGTCCAGGTGGCGGTTGGCCGGGATGATGGTGCCGTCATAGATCTGCATGATCAGCGTCGGGTCGTCCTCGCCCCGGTTCGGGTCGATCACCAGGCGCGAGAAATTGCTCAGGATCGCCGGCGCGTCCAGCATTTCGGCCAGCGCCACCGTGACCCCCGCCGCGCCCGGATCATATGCGATATGGCGCGCCATGTCCTCGGGGCTCACGCCCAGATCGCCGCCATTGACCTCGGCGGGCACCGCATTGGAGGCATGGTCGCAGGTGATCAGCCAGCGCGCCTTGCGCGCCTCTCCCATGATGTGAAAGGGTATGTGTGTCATCGGCATGCTGCTCTTTTCCGCCCCGCTACATATGTCAGTCCGCGCGAAAGCACCAGTTGTCACGGGCGGAAAAATCGGGCATGACCCCGGCGCAGACATTTAGCGCTAACGAGCAAGGAATATCACCGGCATGAAACGCAGCCGCAATCTGAAGATCGTCGCCACCCTCGGGCCCGCCTCGGATACATACGAGAGGATCCGGGCGCTGTTCGAGGCCGGGGCGGATGTGTTTCGCATGAACATGAGCCACGGCGACCACGAAGGCCACCGCGCGGTGCACGGCATCATCCGCCAGGTCGAGAAGGATACCGGCCGCCCGATCGCCATTCTCGCCGACCTGCAGGGGCCCAAGCTGCGCTGCGGGGTGTTCGCCGATGGCAAGGCCCGGATCCGGCCGGGCCAGAGCTTCCGCTTCGACCTCGACCCGACCCCGGGCGATTCCTGCCGCGTCGAGCTGCCGCACCCCGAGATCTTCGCCGCGCTCAGGCCCAGCGAAACCCTGCTGGTCGATGACGGCAAGCTGCGCCTCAGGGTCGTCGAATGCGGCTCCGATTTCGCCAATTGCGAAGTCGAGGTGGGGGGCACGATTTCGGACCGCAAGGGCGTCAACGTTCCCGGCGTGGTGCTGCCGCTCTCGGCGCTCTCCGAAAAGGACCGCGCCGATCTCGAATTCGTCTGCACGCTCGGGGTGGACTGGCTGGCGCTGAGCTTCGTGCAGCGCCCCGAAGACGTGGAAGAAGCCCGCGCGCTCGCCGATGGCCGCGCCGCGGTGCTGTCCAAGATCGAGAAGCCCGCAGCGGTGAAATGCTTCGACGACATCCTCGCCGTGTCCGACGGCATCATGGTGGCCCGCGGCGACCTCGGCGTGGAACTGCCGGTGCAGAACGTGCCGCCGATCCAGAAACGCCTCGTGCATACCTGCCGCAGGGCCGGCAAGCCGGTGATCGTGGCGACCCAGATGATGGAAAGCATGATCTCCAGCCCGGTGCCCACCCGCGCCGAAGTCTCCGACGTGGCCACGGCGATCTACGAAGGCGCCGATGCGGTGATGCTCTCGGCCGAAAGCGCCGCCGGCAAATACCCGGTCGAGGCGGTCACCACCATGGACGCGGTGGCGCGCGAGGTGGAAAGCGACCCCACCTACCGCACCGTAATCGAGGCCAGCCGCCGCATCGAGCGCCACACCATCGCCGACGGCATCGTCTCGGCCGCACGCGAAATCGCCGAGAGCACCGATATCAAGGTCATCTGCTGCTTCACCCAGTCCGGCACCACCGCCGCGCTGACCGCGCGCGAGCGTCCCCGGGTGCCGATCATCGCCCTTACCCCGCTGATCGGCACCGCCCGCCGGCTGTGCCTGAGCTGGGGCATCTCCTGCTACCTGGTGACCGATGTGGTGGACCGCTTCAAGATGGCGGTGGTCAATGCCGCCCGCGCCGCCCGCGCCTCGGGGCTCGCGGGTGAGGACGACCAGATCGTGGTCACCGCCGGCGTGCCGTTCAATGTCCCCGGCACCACCAATATCCTCCGGGTTGCTCCCTGCAGGGAAAAGTTGATTTTTGCCAGCGATCCTGAATAATGCCGGGGGGCCGGCCGGAGACACGCCCATGACCAACGACATCTATCTCGTCATCGGCATCGTCGTGCTGGTCTTTGCCATTCCCTCGGTGGTTTCCGCCTTTTCCGAAAGCCGCCCGCCGCGCCTTGCGGCGATCGCGGTGCTGATCGGCGGCGGGCTGGTGGCGCTGGCGGTGAGCCAGCAGCCCGGCGGCTACGCGCTCGAGGACATCCCC
>JALTZY010000222.1 GCA_027045905.1 Paracoccaceae bacterium | reverse complement strand
AGATGCAACCCGCGCGAGGAAATCATGGCTGCTTATCAATACGTTTACC
The DNA here is from genome assembly GCA_027045905.1 of Paracoccaceae bacterium. Taxonomy (GTDB): domain Bacteria; phylum Pseudomonadota; class Alphaproteobacteria; order Rhodobacterales; family Rhodobacteraceae; genus JAAEUB01. The sequence goes on along the minus strand of JALTZY010000222.1, from coordinate 2,646 downwards.
ACATGGATGGCGTCTCCAAGACCTATCCCGGCGGAAAGAAATGCTTTGAAAACATCCGCCTGTCTTTCCTGCCCGGGGTCAAGATCGGCGTCGTGGGCGTGAACGGCGCGGGCAAGTCCACGCTCATGCGCATCATGGCCGGGATCGACAAGGACTTCACCGGCGAGGCCTGGGCGGCCGAGGGCGTGCGGGTGGGCTATCTGCCGCAGGAGCCGGAGCTTGACCCTTCGTTTGACGTGCGCGGCAACGTGATGCTGGGCGTGGCCGAAAAAAAGGCCATTCTCGACCGTTACAACGAGCTGGCGATGAATTACTCGGAGGAGACCGCCGAGGAAATGGCCCGCCTGCAAGACGAGATCGACGCGCAGAATCTCTGGGATCTCGACGCGCAGGTGGATATCTCGATGGAGGCTTTACGCCTGCCGCCGGATGACGCGGACGTCACCACCCTTTCGGGCGGCGAGAAGCGCCGGGTGGCGCTCTGCCGGCTGCTGCTCGAAGCCCCCGAGATGCTGCTTCTGGACGAGCCCACCAACCACCTCGACGCCGAGACCATCGCCTGGCTGCAACAGCACCTGATCGACTACAAGGGCACGATCCTGATCGTCACCCACGACCGCTATTTCCTCGACGACATCACCGGCTGGATCCTCGAGCTCGACCGCGGCCGGGGCATCCCCTACGAGGGCAATTACTCAAGCTGGCTCGAGCAGAAGGCCAAGCGCCTCGAGCAGGAGGCGCGCGAGGACAAGTCGCGGCAGAAGACGCTGGAGCGCGAGCTTGAATGGATGCGCCAGAGCCCCAAGGCGCGCCAGGCCAAGCAGAAGGCACGGATCAACGCCTATAACGAGCTGGCCAGCCAGTCCGAGCGCGAAAAGCTCTCCCGCGCCCAGATCATCATCCCCAATGGCCCGCGCCTCGGCTCCAAGGTGATCGAGGTCGAGGGGCTGAAGAAGGCCATGGGCGACAAGCTTCTGATCGAGGATCTGAGCTTCTCGCTGCCCCCGGGCGGCATCGTCGGGGTGATCGGCCCCAACGGCGCCGGCAAGACCACGCTGTTTCGCATGCTCACCGGCCAGGAGCAGCCCGACGAAGGCACGATCACCTATGGCGACACGGTGAAGCTCGCCTATGTGGACCAGAGCCGCGACGATCTCGACCCGGAGGCCACCGTCTGGGAGGCGATCTCGGGCGGCGGCGAGGTGATCGAACTGGGCGACGCGCAGGTGAACAGCCGCGCCTATTGCTCGGCCTTCAATTTCAGGGGCGGCGACCAGCAGAAGAAGGTGGGGCTCCTGTCCGGCGGCGAGCGCAACCGGGTGCACATGGCGCGCCTCTTGAAGGAAGGCGGCAACGTGCTGCTTCTCGACGAGCCCACCAACGACCTCGACGTGGAAACCCTGCGCGCGCTCGAAGACGCGCTGGTGGATTTCGCCGGCTGCGCGGTGGTGATCAGCCACGACCGCTTCTTCCTCGACCGCATCTGCACCCACATTCTGGCCTTTGAGGGCGAAGCGCATGTGGAATGGTTCGAGGGCAATTTCGCCGATTACGAAGAGGACAAGAAGCGCCGCCTCGGCCCCGACGCGCTGGAGCCCAGACGCATCAAGTACAAGAAATTCACGCGCTAGGCTCAGCGCCCCCGCCGGGGCCGCAAACTCCGGGGGCGAGGGGCCGTTTCCTCCCCCTCCTCCCCGGACAGGGCCGTTTTCGCCATCAGGCCACCGTCGGAGCCGCATCCGCGAGAATCGCCGCGAAAGCCCCTTGACCGCGATGCGCGCTACCCGGATTTCGCATGATTTCCCTCCTTTCTCCCGGGTTTGCCCCGACTTCGTCCCGGGCTTGCGCCAAAACCCGCCATCCGCGAGGCAATTGCCCGCGGATGCCCTTTTCATGGGCAAATTCCTGCGATAGCTTGGCCCTTGTCATGCAGTATCCCCTGCCCTGGCAGAAGATTCCGTGCGCGCAGACGGTTAGCCATGTGCCGATCATATGCCCATATGCGCAGGGGCGGCGACAGGCGGGGCATCGGCGAAACAGGAGCTGGACGGCGCACGGGAGCCGGACGGCAAACAGGGGCTGGACGGCAAACTAAGGGCTGGGCAAGGCAGACATGAAACCGAATTTCGCTCTCGATCTGAGCCATGACGGCATCAGCCTGCTGCATCGCAACGAAGGCAGCAGGCCGGGCTGGACACTGGTGGGCGAGGTGACCCTGGACGACCCGGACATGACCGCCCGGCTGGAAATGCTGCGCAAGACCGCCGCCGAACTGGAGCCGGGAGGGCTGGCGACCAAGCTGGTAATCCCGCCTTCGCAGATCCTGTTCGCCGAGGTCGCCGCTCCCGGAGGCGACGACATCACCCGCGAGGTGCGCATCCGCGAGGCTCTCGATGGAATGACCCCCTACGAAGTGGGAGAGCTGGTCTTCGACTGGCGCCGGGCCAAGGGGCAGAATGTCCGCATCGCCGTGGTCGCCCGCGAGACCCTGCAGGAGGCCGAGAGTTTCGCCCGCGACCACCGCTTCAACCCGGTCAGCTTCGTCGCCCGCGGCGAGAAGGGCTTTCGCGGCGAGGCGTTTTTCGGCATGGCCGCCGGCGCGTCGGCCCTGCTCGGGCCCGGAGTGCATGTGGAGCCGGACGAAAA
>JALTZY010000221.1:840-2698 GCA_027045905.1 Paracoccaceae bacterium | reverse complement strand
ACGTCTTTCGCCCGTGTCCGCCTTGCCGGCTCACGGTGCCGCCCCCGTAAGCCGTTCAGCCGTCCGTCACCGGCGCACCATCATGACGGAATAAAACTGACAAAATGTTGTCGCACAGCCGGAAAACCGGATTCTTACGGCTGTTGCACCATGTGTCTGCCATATGTGGGGGCTGGGCGCCAGGATGGCAAGCTGGATCAGTTTCCGAGCGTTTTGCCGGTGGTGACCGTTCCGCGGATGGCGGCGGTGCCGGCGTTGAGCAGGTCCAGGAATTTCTGCAGCTCGGTGCCGATGGCGTTGGCCACATAGATCACGTCGTCGTCACGCATGACGAAGCGTTGCGCCAGGAAATAGGCCTGCGGCTTGCTCATGTCCAGCACATACACGGTGGGCGTGCGGCCGGTGGGTGAAAGCGAAGCGGCCGGATGCCCCAGCGCGCGCAGCACCCGGTTGTCCTCGTAACGGAAGAGGAAGACGCCCCGCGCGTTGGCGCGGTTGTCCAGCAGCCCGCCGGTGCGGGCCAAGGCTTCCAGCAGGCTCACGCGGTCGCTGTCGAAGGGATATTCGCCGGTCTTGGTGACGGCGCCGAAGGCGGTGAACGTCTGCGGATTGTGCGACAGGTAGATCTGGTCACCCGGTTGAACGAATACGTTCTCCGAAGGCGTCTGGATGATGCGCTTGAGATTCTGCACTCCGCGCTTGCCGCTGCGGATGAGGGTGACCATGGTCTCGCGTGCCGGCGCCGCGGCGCCGCCGGCCCGGGCGATGACGTCCAGGATATGATCGCCCTTGAGCGAGAGGGCATACTGGCCGGGGTTGCGCACGTCGCCGTTGACCACCACGGAATTGGCCACGTTCTTCCTGATGCTCACCAGCACCTGAGGCGAGATGGCCTTTCCCTTCAGCGCCGAGGCGATGCGGTTCTGCAGCTGCATCGGCGTGAGCCCGGCGGCGCGGATGGTACCGGCGAAGGGGATGGTGATGCGGCCGGCCTTGTCCACCTGCAGGGGGCCAATCTCGGTGCGCTTGTTTTCGGGCGTTGAAAAGAGACCACTTTCCGCCGCCTCCCATATGGTGACGTGCAATACGTCGCCTATGCCGATACGGTTGCGGTACAGTTCGGGATTGCCACGTCCGAACACCTTGCGCAGGCCCAACGGCTCGAAACGCCGAAGGGCGCCGATCGTCGCCGAATCGACGGTGACGATGGCATAGTCGCGCTCCTTGCCGCTGGGCGTTTCCCCGAGGATGGTGGCTGCGGAAGGCCCTTCCGCCGGCAGGAGGGCCGAGGTCGCACAGCCGGAGAGCGCGAGCGCGACCAACGCGCCCGCGAGCATGCGAATCCCCCTTGCGAAGGTATCGTTTTCCCCGAATTCCATACTATACCGTTTCCCCTGAAATCCCCCGAATCATGCATGCCATCTTGTGTGCCATGCGACAAGCGTTTGCAAGCCGCCGGAGCGAAGGTGGTCAAGCAAGTGTTGCAAAGGCGCATCATTGCAGTTCCCGGGGCAGGTCGGCGCCTTCCGCGCGCCCCGGCCAGGAAAGGCCGCAGGCGTTTGGCGAAAATGGGAGGCGGCGGTAGAAGCTGCCATTGAGCTGGGTGCAGCGAACCATCCAGGCCATGAACAGGCGCAGGCGCGCACGGTCGGGCCGGTGGCGCTCCGGTTCGCGCCAGAAGTCGTCGAGCGTCGTGCCGGCCACCAGGCCGGGCACGTCGTAGATGGCGCGCCCCATGGTCTTCAGCGCACAACCGTGCAGCAGGGCGGAGAGGCCGACGGTGGAGTTGATGACCACGACGCCGCGGGCGTGATCGAGCAGGGTGGGCAGGTGCTGGTCGTGGATGTAGAGGACGCGG
>JALTZY010000221.1:0-830 GCA_027045905.1 Paracoccaceae bacterium | reverse complement strand
ATGCAGGCGCGGTAGCAGTTGTAGCCCCTGTCCTGCGGGTGCTGCTTGAAGACGAGCCAGGTGCCCGGCGGCGCATGGGCGGCGAAGGAGGCCGTGACCTCGCGGATGAACGGTTCGATGCCATCGTAGCGGCTGTGACAACGTATCTGGTAGTCCACCGGCACCTGTAGCGGCACCAGATAGTAGCCTTCACGCCGTGCATGCTCCAGCAGCCGTTCCTGCATTCCGCGTTCCGTCCGGCGGTGGCGCAGATAACGCCACAGCGAACGTATCTGGGGCCAGAGTTCGCGGGCGCCGATGCCGCGGTGGTACGTGCGCGGCGGCATGAGCGGGGACAGCAGCGACGCGGCGATGTGATAGAGCGCAGCCCAGAGCTTCTGATGGGCGGCCGTGCTGGGCAGGCGCACGCGGCGCAGCCAGCGGTCGGGTTCCGGCAACAGTTCCGGCAGGTTATGGCGCAGGAAGTCCTCGTCGCGCGGCAGGGCCGAGGCAGCGTTGGTGCGGCCGCGCTCGATGGTGACGTGGTCGGGCCGCCAGTAGCCCTCTTCGAAGGAGAAGACCTCGATGCCGCGTGGTTCGCAGAGCGAAAAAACGGGCATGTGCACGGGGCGGCAGTCGGCATAGAGCATCACCGCATCGATGCGCCATTCCTCCAGCAGGCGTTCCAGCAGCGCGGGCCAGTCTTCCGGCGGGCCGGTGTAGACGAGGTCGGCGGCCGGGTGGAACAGCCAGTCGCCGCCGTTGAAGCACACGCGGCGGACGGTGGCGCCATGGGCGCGCAGGTCGCGCGCGAGGCGGCGGAAGAAGGGGCCGAACGGCCCCTGCAACCG
>JALTZY010000220.1 GCA_027045905.1 Paracoccaceae bacterium | reverse complement strand
CGCCCGCACCGGCTCAGCGCCGGGCCAGTGCCTTGACCACGGTTTCCAGGAAGCGCGCGGCGGCCACCGGCAGGGCGCGTCCACGCAGGTGACCGGCCACCAGCATCCCCGGGGCCAGGCCCGGCTGGACGATGGGCACTGCCACCAGCCCGTCTTCGGCGAGCGACGGGCGCAGGTTGATCTCCAGGGCGAAGCTCAGCGCCTCGCTTTCGCGCGACATCAGGCGCAGCATGTCGAGACTGTTCGATTCGAGCGCCGGGACCAGGCGCACCCCGACCCGCTCGGCCATGGCGTCGAGCAGGATGCGGATGCCGCCCGGACGCGCGGGCAGGAGCAGCGGGTAGTCGGTGCATTCGTAGATCCTCAGCTGTTCGCGCCCGGCCAGCGGATGATCGTGGGCCATGACGCAGTACATCTGCTGGGCGCTGCTGTGTACCGCCTGCAGGTCATGCAGGTGCACGGGTTCGAAGACCAGGGCGATGTCGTTGCTGAGATCGGCCAGAGACTGCTCGGCCGCGCCGCGCTCCATCAGGTTCACCGCGAAGGTGACGGCGGGAAAGTCGCGCATGTAGCGGCGGATCATCTCGGGCAGGAAGTAAAGGGCGGGCTCGCGGGTAGTGGCGATATTCACATGGCCCGCGCGCATGCCCGAGAGATCGGCGATGCGCGATTTCACCCGCTCCATGTCGGCCAGCTGCTGGCGGATGTGGTCAAGCAGGATCTCGCCGGCGATATTGGGTCTGAGCCCCGAGGGCAGGCGCTCGAAGATTTCCACGCCAAGCTCTTCCTCGATCGCCAGGATGCGGCGATTGAGCGCAGAGGGGGTGATGCCGAGCTCCTCGGCGGCGCTGCGCAGACTGCCGGTGCGGGCGATTTTCTCGATATATCGGAGGGTTTGCAGGTGTCGCATGGGACTTGGCGGCTGATTGGCGGCTTGGCAGGATGGCGTTGCCGAAAACGCAACGCCTGGCTGAACTCTTAGCAACAGACAGCAACACCCGCAAGCGCTATCAGAAGGCCAAGCGATTCACCCATCCCAGAGGAATGCAGCAGACATGAAAGAGAAGCTGGTCATCATCGGCGCGGGCATGGCTTCGGGCAGGCTGCTCGAAGACCTGTTCGAGCATGCGCCCGATCGTTACGACATCACCCTTTTCGGCGCCGAGCCGCGCGGCAACTACAACCGCATCATGCTGTCGCCGGTACTGGCCGGTGAAAAGAGCTACGAGGAAATCGTCACCCATGACGATGCCTGGTATCGCAGCCACGGCGTCGCCCCCCGCTTCGGCGAGCCGGTGGTCAGGATCGACCGGGAGCGCGGATGCGTGATCAGTCCGGGCGGGGAAACCCCCTATGACAAGCTGGTGATCGCCACCGGCTCGGCCTCTTTCTTCATTCCCGTGCCCGGCAAGGATCTGCCCGGCGTGATCGGCTTTCGCGACATGGACGACGTGGAGGCCATGCTCGAAGCCGCGCGCGCGCCAGGGCGGCGCGCGGTGATCATCGGCGGCGGGCTGCTGGGGCTCGAGGCGGCGGCGGCGCTGAAGGCCCGCGGCATGGAGGTGACGGTGCTGCACCTGATGGGCCATCTGATGGAGCGCCAGCTCGACCCCGCCGCCGGCTACCTGCTGCAAAGAGCGCTGGAGGCGCGCGGCATCGAGGTCTTCTGCAATGCCCATACCAAGGCGATCCTTGGCCATGAGCGGGTGGATGCGGTGCTGCTGGAAGACGGCTCGGTGCACGAGGCCGACCTGGTGGTGATGGCCACCGGCATCCGCCCCGAAACCCGCCTTGCGGTGGATGCCGGCCTCAGGGTCGAGCGCGGCATCTGGGTGGACGACGCCATGCAGACGACCGACCCGGACATCTTCGCCCTTGGCGAATGCGTCGAGCATCGCCAGACGGTCTACGGCCTCGTCGCGCCGCTTTATGACATGGCCCGGGTGCTGGCGCGGCGCCTGGCGGGCGATGCGGATGCGGCCTTCGAGCCGCCTGCCGTCTCCACCCGGCTGAAGGTGACGGGGATCGACCTCTTCTCCGTGGGCGAGATCGCCACCGACAAGGGCCACGAGGAAATCGTCTTCCGCGATCCCGGCCGGGGCATCTACAAGCGCCTGGTGATCGAGGCCGGCCGCATCATCGGCGTGGTACTCTATGGCGACACGACCGACAGCAGCTGGTTCTTCGCCAAGCTGAAGGCGGGCGAGGATATCGACCCCATCCGCGAAACCCTGATCTTCGGTCCGGCCTATGCGGAGGGCGCTTCGGCGGACCCTCTGGCAGCCGTTGCAGCCTTGCCGCCTGAAGCGGAGATCTGCGGCTGCAACGGCGTGTGCAAGGGCGATATCGTGACCGCGATCGAGGGCGGCGCCACCGATCTCGCGGCCATCCGGGCCACGACCAAGGCCTCAGCCTCCTGCGGCAGTTGCACCGGGCTGGTCGAGCAGGTGCTGGCGGCGACGCTGGGCGACGATTTCGAGCTTCCGGAAAAGAAGAGCATCTGCCCCTGCACCGATCTCGCCCACGAGGATATCCGCCGCCTCATCAAGGCGCGCGCGCTCAAGACCATGCCGGCGCTGATGCAGGAAGCGGGCTGGAAAAGCTCCTGCGGCTGCCACATCTGCCGCCCGGCGCTCAATTTCTACCTCCTCGCCGAATGGCCGCTGGAATATGCCGACGACGCCCAGAGCCGCTTCGTCAACGAGCGCAAC
>JALTZY010000219.1 GCA_027045905.1 Paracoccaceae bacterium | reverse complement strand
CGGCAGGGGCGTGGGCGGCGGGGGGGGGGCGGCGGAGGGGGGGAAAGGTGCGGCGGGGGGGCGGGCGAGGCTGGGGCCTGGGGCGGATCGAGCCTTCCTTCATGCCGCGCGTGCCGGTGATGCTCTCGGCGGGCAGGTTCGTCATCACCCCGATGGAAAGGCGGTTGCGCCTGGCGGGGATCGTCGAGTTCGGCGGGCTCTCGGCCCCGCCCTCGCAGGCGCCGCTGGCGCTGCTGCGGCGCCACCTGCGCCGGGCGATGCCGCGCCTGCGCTGGAAATCGGAGCAAAGCTGGATGGGTCACCGCCCGACCCTGCCCGATTCGCTGCCGGTGATCGGGGCGGTGCCGGGGCTGGCGGGCGCCTGGATGGCTTTTGGGCACCACCATATCGGCCTGACCGGCGCGGCAAGGACAGGCCGGCTGCTGGCGCAACTGATCGCGGGTGAGGCACCCGACATATCGCTCGCCTCCTACAGCCCGGCGCGCTTCACGCGCTGAGCCAGGGACCGAAGCCGAACAGCATGTAATCGCGCTGATAGGCGGCACGCACGGCCTTTTCCACCTCGCCGTCATAGATGTCTTCTAGGGCAAAGGGCGTGTCGGGCTCGGCCGGGGGCAACGGCGCGGGGGCAAGGCCCACCTCGCCCGCCACGGCCTGCAGCCCCTGTTCGAGCCGGTCTTCGCGCAGGATGTGATCGGGCAGGATGAACTGGGCGAAGCCCTGGATGATCTTGCCCTGCGACGCCCAGGCGCCATCGACCCGGATCGAGGTCTGGCCGTTGAGATTGCCCCTGACCCAGCCGGCAAAGGCGATGAATGCGGCGCGGTGGGCATCGGCATCCTGCGGCAGGCCATGCTCGGGCAGGGGCAGGTCGTAAACCTCGCGCAGGGTGCGTCGAATCTCGGGATAGGCTCCGGGGCCCTCGCCCAGGATATGGCGGCAGAAGGCCCGGTGCAGGCGCGCGACCGGGTGGCTGAGCAGGGTAAAGGAGCGGTGGCCCGGGTGGCCGCGCTTCCACTGGCGCAGGGTCTTTTGCGAAAACCCGCCATGCAGGGCCTCGGGCGCGCACCCCTCCATGTCGGCAAGCCACTGGCGCAGACGCGCATTGCCCGCACCACGCACCGGCATGAACAGCAGCGCCACCTTGTCGCCGGCCACATAGGAAGGCACCAGCGGGCCGCGGCGGGGCTCGAAATTGGGCAGCCGGCCGAGATCGTAATGGTCTATCCGGGCCAGCGCCTTCTGCATCTCGTCGTAATTGGTTACCTTGTCGGCCAGCGCCTGGGGGTTCTGCTTCTTGGTCTTGCCGGTAAAGGCCTCAAGCCGCGTCTTTTCGCCGAGAAAGCGCGCGAGCCCGTTGATCACGTCGAGATTCTGGATGTCCTCGTAGTCGATGTAAAAGGCCGTCTGCCCCGAGACCTGAAGCGCGCGCAGGATCTTCTCCTGAAAGGCCTTGCGTGCCAGCAGCATCCGCTCGAACCCTTCCGGTTCGAAGCGCACCTTTGCGGTGCGGGCATTCTTCATGTCGCCCAGCCGCCACTGGTCGGTCGCCTGGGCGATGCGGTGGGAAACATAGCTCTCGACCACGTTGCGGGTGAGCACGATCTTGGCGCAGCGCCGATCCGCCATCACCGCATCGAACACCCGCGGGTCATGGTCGTGAAAGTAGCGAAAGCCGGGGATGCCCTCGGTCTTCGCCTTCATCACCTCGATCAGGCGCAGCGGGTCCGCATCGCGCGCAGCCCGGGTGATACCGAAGAGATCCTTGCGCTTCGGGTCAACGATGAAATGCGGATTGAACGCCTCGCCATGGCATTTGAGCCCCGGAAAGGCATCGAGATTGCTTTCGAGGAAATTGCTCCCGGTGCGCATCTCGGCAAGGATCACGAAGCTGTCAAAGGGGCGGTCCATCCGGGGCTCACTTTACAAGATAGGGTTTTCCGGCCGACGGGCGATTCTGCACGGTGGCGATGCCGGTAGGGAAATCGCCCATGAGATGGGGGTGCATCCCCTGATTCTTGAGATTCTGCAGAAATTGCCCGAAACCATCCAGCGACACCATGCGCGGCGCAGCGGTCAGCCGGTGGGCGGAGCGGGTGCCGATCTCGTCGATGATCGTCTGCAGGGGCTCCATCGGCGCCTCGACGAAATCGGCCATGGTCCATATCCGCACCCTGGCCTTGGCCCAGGGCGAGCGCAGGGTATCGAGAAATTCGCTCTCAATCTTCTGCAGCCGTGCCGCCTCCTTGCGTATCTCGGAAAAGTCCCTGTTCGAATGAAACAGCGGCACCGCCCAGGCACCGGAAATGACGGAGATCTGGGCATTGGGGTCGGTGGCCATGAACCAACCGACCTCCTGATTGTCGCGGGGGCCGTACTGGAAGCACTGGCGCTCGCCGCGGGTGTTCCAGATCAGGTTGGTGAAGAAGGCGCGGGGATTGTAGTCGCGAATGGCGGCGCTATCGGTCAGAGCGCCGGCAAAGACCTCGGCGCCGGCGGCGAATTCCACCCGCTCCGGAGCGAAGAGGTGGCCATGCACCCGCGCGCCCACAACCCGGCCCAGCCAGGCTTCGAAATCCTCGAACAGTTCGGCAAAGCCCTGAAACACCGAATATTGCGCGCTGGTCTTGCCGTTTTCCCAGCCCTGATTGGGAAAACGGCTCTGCATGTAGAGACCTGGCCGCCCCCTGGTGCGCCGCTCGACCGCCTTCGAGAAAAGTCGGTCGATCTTGCCCGGATTGGGCTCGGCCCGGGTCACGGTGCCAGCGGATTCCGACAGGAAGCTCTGATAGAGCCTGTCCGCATGAGGCCAGATCTTGCGCGCGACGAAGCAATCGGAGCGGCGCAACAGCTGCAGGTGATCGTCGTAGAAGATATGCGGCTTGCCCTGAAAATCGAACTTGGAAAGCGTCAGCGAGCGGCTTTCGATATTGGCCGAATAGAGCCGCACCATGGTCTGGAAATAGCTCTCGTCCGGAATCCACACCTTGCGGAAATAGCGGACATATTCCTCGTAATCCGGGTCGTCGAAGATCGTGGTCAGGGTCTGGCGGGTCAGGCACCACCATTGGCTGCCCATATGCGGCACCAGGCCGAGCGGGATACGCCGCCTGAAGCCGATCTTGCGCTGCAGCTTTACATAGCCGTCAAACAGCCGCCGGTGGCGCTTCCAGGAAAAAGGAAAGCGCAGGGTAAAGCGCTCGGAATCGAGCCCGCCGACGGTCCAGGGCACATCTTCGGTGGTGACGCTTTCGATGAAGTTTGTCAGCGGTCGTTCTTCGAGATAGGCGATCAGTTCCTCCACCGGTCTCAGCGGCAGGCAGGAGCCCGACGCCAGGTAGACATGACGCACCTCGGCAAAACGCCGGAGCATCAGACGGGTCGCGGTGATCGTCGCCTCGACCAGCGACCAGGTGCCCCATTCGCAGCGGTGTCGGGTGGAAAACAGGATATTGTCGAAGTCGGAGAGGCTCCTGGCGAAAGCGTCATATTCGGCACGCGGCACGCGCCTGTCCACATGAATCACCACCGGGCAGCCCTTGCCCGCCCAGTGCCGCGCAACCTGCTCGGCCCGGTTCAGTGCCTCGTGGACCAGCATGACGAAGCCGACACTCATGCCCAGTTCCCTTTCGACATCAGGCCGAGGATCTCCAGCTGACGCCAGTTTATGTATTTCTCGCTCCACCGGCACCAGAGATCGGGATTTTCCCTGAGGCGCGCTTCGTAGGCCCGGTATTCGTGGCTGTTGGCATAATGCTGGCGGCGCGTGAGTTCCTCTTCGGCCTTGGCGGCGAAAGTATCGAGAAACTTCGCGTGCAGGAGGCAGCCCGAGGCCTTCTCCCCGCCCCATTCGTCATATACCAGATTGAGCCCGCGGGGCAGGAGCATGTGGGTCGAACTGACATAGGTGTAGCGCCGGTCCCACCTGACCAGGGGGATCTTGTTCAGCGCCGGGCTGCGCTCGGGATTATCCGAGAAGAAGGCGCGGGTGCGCGGGCCGCCCTGGATCCACAGATTGCCGAACTTCCCGTTCTTCCGGATCATGTAATTGCCGCTGTCGAACCAGCCGGCGATCTCGAACGGATCCTGCCCCTCGCGGTAGGGCTGTGCGCCCAGCGGCCCCTTGGGATACATGTCCAGCAGCATGGTGCCAAAGGAGCGGATCGAGGAGGCATCGAGCCAGTCGGTCAGCGCGCGCAGGGGGCGGGTATCGCAGAACGGATAGACCAGGAATTCGTCCGGATCGACCACCAGGCACCAATGACCGTGAGCATATCTTCGCTGCAGCCAGTTCAGCCAGTCCACCCCGAAGCGGGCGCGCTTGTAGCTGTGGGTGGTGGTCCAGAGCGAGACATCCTTCTGCTCCTGCAGGTATTCGGCCGATCCGTCGTCCGATCCGTTATCCACGATCAGGAAGTGATTGACCCCCATGTTGCGGTAATAACGCAGGAAATACGGCAGGCGTACGCGCTCGTTGCGCAGGGTGGAAAAGACCAGGATATCCCCGGGCGCGATCCTGTCGGTGCGATTGTTGACAGCTGTCAACTCGCGCCGTTTGCGAAAGGCCCGGATGCGCCAGCGCTTGCGCTGCAACCGCAACCGGTATGAGCTTATTGCACCCATCTCTTCCCTCTCGGCAGCCGCCCGCGCCCGTCAGCCTATCACGATACCCTTAAGACCTGGTTGAAGTGCTCTTCCCAGGTGGGGAGCGCCGGACCGGCGCCCTGTCTTTCCCCCGTGGACGTGGATTGCCTCGTTTCCGTTTCTTCTGCCAGGGCCTGTATCGTTTTGCGCCAAGAATACATATCCGCGGGACTCGCGTAAATGGGAATGTTGCCAAGGATTTCGCGGAGAACCGGCAGATCGGAGGCGACCACCGGCGTACCCAGGGCGTGCGCCTCGCAGGGCGGCAGGCCGAAGCCTTCGGCATGGCTCGGAAAAAGCAGCGCCCGGGCGCCCCGGAGCAGGGCCGCCACGGCGCCGTCGGGCAGGTCATTCAGTTCGATCACGCCCCGGGGGCGGGCATCGAGCCGGGCGAAGACGGCTTGGTTGTTCCAGCCGCGATTGCCGACGATGCAGAGATTGGGCACCGGGCCGCGCGCGGCCAGCGCCTCCCAGATATCCAGCAGCAGGGCGTGGTTCTTTCGTGGCTCTATCGTGCCCAGGGCGACGAAATAGGGCGTGGCGAGGTCGAATCCGGCGGGCAGGGCATCGGGCGCGGGCTCTGGCACCTCGATACCCAGATGCGCCACCAACCCCGGCGGTACCCGCCCCCATTCGGAAAAATACCGTCCCGCAGCCCGCCGGCTGGCGGCGGAATTGTAGATCACCAGATCGGCCCGGCGCGAAACCACCCGCATCCGGCGCTCGAAAAGCGCCACGGTGCCGGGGCGCTGGTATTCGGGATGCTCGAGCGGGATCATGTCATGCACCAGCACATGCGCCTGCCCGCCTGCGGCATGGACCGCGGCAAAGACGTCATCGGACAGATTGGTATGACCGACATTGAACCAGACCGTGCCCCCCGGCAGGTGACGCGCAAGCATCCGGGCCAGCCCCTTGCGGCCCGAGCGCGCCAGAGCCAGCATCCTGAGGTCGCTTTCGGCTCGCCGGCGCATCGGGGCGCGGCGGTGGGTCAGGCGCGACAGCAGATCGGGCGGCCCCCAGGCGGCGCGCCCCGAAAGGCGCGGCTGCAGGGCCTCCACCCCCTCCCGATCCAGCAGGACGAAGCCCAGCGCCGTACGCACCAGTGCGAATAGCGGCTCCGGTGCGGCGCTCAGATGTGACAGATAGGCGGCCTCCACCCGGTCGATGCCGGTCATGGCCCCACCGCCCACCCGCGACACCAGCCGCGTGAGGTCGAGCAGGCGCGCCGGCGCACCCATCAGCCCGCCACCGTGAAGCGCCTATTCCGCAGCCTTGGAGTGCTCGATAACCGTGTGCAGGTAATGCGCCAACTCGTCGCGCAGGTCAGGCCGCGCCAGGGCGAAGGAGACCGTCGCCTGCAGGAAGCCCGCCTTGGACCCGCAATCGAAGCGCTGGCCATCGAAGCGGTAACCATAGACATCGCGGCCCTCCTCGATCTCCCGGGCAATGGCATCGGTCAGCTGAATCTCGCCCCCGGCGCCGCTCTTGATCCGGTTCAGGTTCTGCAGGACCTTGGGGCTGAGGATATAGCGCCCGATCACCGCCAGGCTGGAGGGCGCCTTGCCCGGCTCGGGCTTTTCCACCATGCCCTTGACGTGCACGATCTTGCCCATGTCCCGATCCAGGTCGAGCACCCCGTAGAGATGCGCCTTGTCCGGGGCCACTTCCATCGCCGCGACCATCGAGCCGCCGGTTTCCTCATAAGCATCGACCATCTGCTGCAGACAAGGCTTCTCGGCGGCGATCACGTCATCTGGCAGGATCACGGCGAAGGGCTCGTTGGCGATCAGCCGGCGGGCACACCATACCGCATGACCCAGACCCAGGGCCTTGTGCTGGCGGATATAGGCAATGGCACCGCTGTCCATATTTGTGTTCTTCAATGTTTCGAGAAGCTCAGTCTTGCCTTTCTTGCGCAGTTCCTGCTCAAGCACCGGCGCATTGTCGAAGTAATCCTCCAGCGCCCCCTTGCCGCGCGAAGTCACGAAGATGAATTCCTTGATCCCCGCCGCTCGCGCCTCGTCGATCGCGTACTGAATCAGCGGGCGATCCACCAGGGTCATGATCTCCTTGGGGATCGACTTGGTGGCCGGCAGGAACCGCGTACCGAGCCCGGCTACCGGAAATATCGCCTTGGTTACTTTTCTGGGCATGGAATACCTCTTGTTCATCCTGTTGACCTGCCCCGAAACGGGTAATGTCGTTACGTTTCACACGCCACTTTCCGGCGTTACTCTTTCGTTTTCCTTAATGCCGGCATTTCCCATAATGCTAGACCTTATGCTTCCCGCCGTCATCTGCCGAGGGGAAAAATCCGCCTTTTGACGCAACTTCGCAACACGCGCCCATTCCTGCGCCACCCTGTTGCGGAAGGAGACAAGCCGGAAGACGGGCTCGCTGCGCTCCGCGCGGCCAAACAGTCCGCCCCTGTGCAGCCAGTATCCGTCGCGCACGAAGCGCACATCGTGGTAAAGCGCGGTCGGGCTGAAGCGAAAGACCGAAGCGACATCGCCCGCCCGCACCGTATCCAGCGCCCGGGCATGCAGGCGCCGGCGGCTCCAGGTCCGTCCGGCAAGACAGACCGAGGCACCAGAGACGTTGGCACGGGAAAAGGGCTGGAAGGGCGCGCCACTCCCGGCCAGGGGCAACAAGGAGGAAAGGGCGCGCCGGCGTCCCTCGGCGATCCCCTCTTCCAGACCCTCCAAGAGCCGGACGACATCGCGCGGCTCCAGCCCGCCGCGCACCATGTGGGCCAGCAGGCGCCGGCGCTGCTCCGCACGCAGCCGCTCCAGCGCGCCGGGCCAGTCCTGCTCCGGCGCGTGCTTGCGCAGGAAAACCATGCTGGAAGCGCCGATCTCATGGAGCGAGCGCGGCGCCCGATCGGCTCCGCGCCGGTCCGAAGCGGCATAGCCGTGATGCACCTGCGCGAGCGGCACGACAGCCGTCTTTCCGCCAGCCCCGGCAAGGCGCATGTTGAGATCCGTCTCGTCGTGGAAAAACCGGAAAACAGGGTCTAACCCACCTGATAGAGACACATTCCGGCGGCGAAACGCACTGTTGGTACCCATGGTCTTGACCGCATGGCCCGGCGGTGGCGTGACGATCCGAGGCGCCTCGCCGGCCACCTCCAGCGGCACCTCCTCGCCGGTCCGGCTGACCAGGCCGGCACGATATTGGAACGAAATCCCGTTGCGCCCGCGCACATAGCCCCCGGCGGCGACAACCCCGGGATCGGCAAACGGGGCGGCGAGATGGTCAAGCCAGGTCGGCTCGGGCACCGCGTCATCGTCGATAAAGGCGACGATCTCGCCTGCCGCCACGGCGATCCCGGCATTGCGCGCGGCCGAGATATTCGGCTCCCCGAAGGATACCGTCTTGACCCGCGCCTGCCAGCCCATTTCCGCTACCGCGCCGAGCCCGTCTTCATCGGCAACCACGACGATCTCGAAAGCCGGATAATACATCTGTCCGAGCCCGGTCAGGCAACGCGCCAGCAGGCCGGGGCGACCCCGGCTGACGACGATCACGCTGACCGGAAGCGGCGCCATCAGGCCGGCTTCAGCCTCACCCCCGGCGAGGCGGCGATGAAGAACGGGTTTTCGAAACCCGGCTTGCCATAGGTCAGCGGGCTGTGATCGTCGAAGCGCAGCACCCTTCCGCCCGCGCCGCCCAGCACCGCGTGACCGGCGGCGGTGTCCCACTCCATGGTGCGGCCAAGGCGCGGGTAGAAATCCGCCTCGCCCGTCGCCACGAGGCAGAACTTGAGCGAGGAGCCGGCGGCCTTCATGTCGGCGACCCGGTACTTGCTTATGTAGTCGTCTGTCGCCTGATCCCGGTGCGACTTGGAGGCGACGACCAGCAGCGCGTCGTTGTCGGGCTCGGAGACGGAAATCGGCGTGGCCTCCCCCGGCGCATCGCGCTCGAACGGCCCGCGCTCCTCCACGCTCACCCCATCGGCGCGGGTATAGAACATGCGCGCCTTCGCCGGCGCATGGACCACCCCGCGAACCGGCACGCCATCGGCCACATAGGCGATATTCACGGTGAAATCGTCGCGCCGGTGGATGAATTCCTTCGTCCCGTCCAGCGGATCGACGATCAGAAAGGCGCTCGCCCGCTGCGCATGGCTGTCGGCCTGCTCCTCGGTGATCAGGGTCACATCGGGAAATGCCGCACGCAGCCCGGCGGAGATCAGCACATCGGCGGCCTCGTCCGCTTCGGTCACCGGGCTGTCGTCGGACTTGGCCCGCACGGCAAAATCCTCGCGCCCGTAGACCTCCATGATCACCTCGCCCGCCTCAAGCGCCAGCCTGCGCATGACGGCTTCCAGCTTGTCGAAATCCATTCCTGCTCCTCCGCTGCCCCACATCATATAGGCATTATTGTCACGGGCCGCTTATGCCTTTATGCTCCCGAGGTAAGGAAACGGCAAGATTTCCCTGCGAAAAAGACAGGCAGCACAGTTCGGGGATCCGGATGTTTCAGGTTCAGACCGCCAAGACCGCCAGATCGCGCTGGTCGGTGGCCTTTGCCACGGCAGAGGTTATCTACCATGCCACGGTGCGCAGGCTGCGCAAGACCCACCGCAACGCGCTGGTGGGCCTGTTTATCAATATCCTGCAGACCCTGATGCTGGTCGCGGTGTTTTTCGTGATGTTCTCGGTGCTGGGCCTGCGCGGCAATGCGGTACGCGGGGATTTCCTGCTCTATATCATGTCGGGTATCTTCCTCTACATCACCCATACCAAGAGCATGGGGGCGATCGTAAGCTCGGAGGGTCCGGCCTCGCCGATGATGCAGCACGCGCCCATGTCCACCTTCGTGGCCATTTCCTCATCGGCGCTGAGCGCGCTCTACATGCAGGTACTGTCGGCCGCGATCGTGCTGTTCTTCTACCATGTGGCCTACAAGCCGCTCGAAATCTACCAGCCTGTGGGCGTTATGGGGATGCTGATTCTCGCCTGGTTCTCGGGGGTGGCGGTCGGCATGGTTTTTCTGGCGCTCAAGCCCTGGTTTCCACAATTCACCAATGTCGCCTCGACCATCTATTCGCGCGCCAACATGATCGCCTCGGGCAAGATGTTCCTCGCCAATACGCTGCCCTTCACCATGCTGAAGATGTTCGACTGGAATCCGCTGTTTCACATCATCGACCAGGCGCGCGGCTTTGCCTTCATCAATTACAACCCGCACTACTCCTCCATCTCCTATCCGCTTCAGGTGTCGCTGGTGCTGCTGATGATCGGCATGATGGGCGAGAGCTACACGCGCAAGCACGCCTCGCTGAGCTGGTCGGCAGGTCGCTGAGGCAGGTATCCGCGCGGCAAAAGGGCACGGGCGACGGAAACCGCAGGCCCGTGCGTTGAACCCCGTGCGTTGAACACGGCAACCGAGCGATGCAGCACCGAAGGAGGCAGAAATGCACAAGCTGTTCCATTGCGTCCTGAGCGGCTGGCTTCTGACCTTCCAGCCGACGCAGGCGGTGGAGTTCACCTATTTCCTCGCAAGCGGCACGCGTATCGAAGCTCCGGAAAGTGCCGTTGACGACATGATCATCGGGGCGGATGCGACAATTACCATTGGTGCCGATGGCGCGATCACCGGTGACGGCACCATGACCTTTCGCCTGATGCAACCCTGCCGGTGGTTTCCGCCCGAGCCGGTCGATGCGTTCAACTGCCGCATAGACGGGGTGAGCGACGGCGCTTTCACCGTCTCGGGACAGGTCGTCGAATGGATCCACCGCCATGACGACGACAACCCGCTGAAAGACGCAATCTTCGAATATGCCGACGCGCGCGCCTCCGAGCGGCCGGACTACGCCCCCTATCGCATCCGCCTGCAGCTCACGCCTACCGCCCTGCCGACCGAGCATCTCACCTTCTGGGGCTTTTCCAATGGCGGAACGCAAAGCCGCTCGACCGGGGCGGCGACCATCGGCATGCATGTCTCGAGCCTGTTCGACGGGCCGTTCGAGCTCCTGGCCGTACCGCTCCTGGCGCGGGTGCGCGTCCCGGAGAACGCCCGGACATTCATATATGAGGGCAATTATGAGGTGGCACGCCGGTGCGCGCTTTTGGCAATATCTATCTCGACGAAAAGCCCGGCCTCGCGCAGACCGACCCCGATGTCTATCTGCAGCACTGGCTGGAAGGCCCCGCACCGCGCGCCCTCACGGCGCAGGAGCTTCAGGCCATGGCCGAGGCGGCGGAGAGCGCCGAGCAGCAGCACGACGCGCGCACCGAGGCGCTGCTTGAGCATCTGATGGAGACTCGCGAGGCACCCTCCCGATAGCACCGCCAGCCAGCAGGGGAGCGCTTCTTCACGTCACTACCCGCAGGGTCAGGTTCAGCCGCCCGCCTTCTCTGAGCAGGGTCGATGAGCCGAAGCGGATCCGGTCCACCCCGTGATGGGCCAGCCGCGCCTCGCCGCCGATCAGGGCCACGTCGCCGGAGCGCAGCCAGTGGGAGGCGGTGCGCCCGCCCCGCGTCATACCGCCGACGCGAAACAACCCGTCATCGCCCAGCGAAATCGACAGGACCGGCTGGGAGAAATCCGCCTCGTCGCGGTCCTGGTGCATCTCCATCCGCGCGCCCTTGCCGTAGAAATTCACCAGACAGCATTCCGGCGCCCGGGTGCCGGCCACCAGCTCCTCCCAGACTTTCATCGCCAGCGGCGGGATCGGCGACCAGGGGCGCCCGGACGGGTGGCACGGGATGTAGCGATAACCCCGCGCATCGGAATACCAGCCGAACGTCCCGGCGCTGGTCATCCGCACCGACATCCGCCGCCCCCCCGGCGTCACCGGCGAAAACAGCGGCGCCTCGGCAACCACTTCGCGCACCTGCCCGACCAGCGCCTCCTGCGCCTTCCGCCCCAGAAACCGCTTGAAAATCCGCACCCCTCCCAGCGTCACATCCGGCCGGGGCGGGCTTTCCTTACCGATCATTGCCAAAACCCTGAAAATGACTCGCTTTTTTCCCTGCCCTGCCGGTTTCAGGTGCTTGCGGCAGACCGGAGTGCTACCTATATACGCCGGGAAGCCGGGATGCGTAAGCCGACCCGGCGCAAATCTGGGATCGGAGACCGATGCTTTCGGGGTCGGTTTCCCTGACATCGCCGAAAGAGAGGAATAGAGAATGGCAAAAGTCATTGGCATCGACCTTGGCACCACCAACTCCTGTGTTGCCATCATGGACGGCTCCAAGCCGCGGGTCATCGAAAACGCCGAAGGCACGCGCACGACCCCTTCGATCGTCGCCTTCAAGGACGGCGAGCGCTTGGTCGGGATGCCCGCCAAGCGGCAGGCCGTCACCAACCCGGACAATACCATCTTCGCCGTCAAGCGCCTGATCGGCCGCAAGATCGACGACCCCGCCGTGGAGAAGGACAAGCACCTCGTCCCCTACAAGATCGTCGATGGCGGCAATGGCGACGCCTGGGTGGAGGTGAATGGCGAGAAATATTCGCCCAGCCAGATTTCCGCTTTCATCCTGCAGAAGATGAAAGAGACCGCCGAGAGCTTCCTCGGCGAGGAAGTCACCCAGGCGGTGATCACCGTCCCCGCCTATTTCAACGACGCCCAGCGCCAGGCCACCAAGGATGCCGGCAAGATCGCCGGCCTCGAAGTGCTGCGCATCATCAACGAGCCCACCGCCGCCGCGCTGGCCTACGGGCTCGACAAGAAGGACAGCAAGACCATCGCCGTCTATGACCTCGGCGGCGGCACCTTCGACGTGACCATCCTGGAGATCGACGACGGCCTGTTCGAGGTGAAGTCCACCAATGGCGACACCTTCCTCGGTGGCGAAGACTTCGACATGCGCATCGTCCAGTACCTGGCCGACGAGTTCAAGAAGGAGCACGGCGTTGACCTGTCCAAGGACAAGATCGCCCTGCAGCGCCTGAAGGAAGCCGCCGAAAAGGCCAAGATCGAGCTCTCCAGCGCGTCCCAGACCGAGGTCAACCAGCCGTTCATCTCCATGGGCTCCGACGGCCAGCCGCTGCACATGGTCATGAAGCTGACCCGCGCCAAGCTGGAAAGCCTGGTCAGCGACCTGATCAAGCGCACCATGAAGCCCTGCCAGGCCGCGCTCAAGGATGCCGGCATCACCAAGGACGACGTGGACGAGGTGATCCTCGTCGGCGGCCAAACCCGTATGCCCAAGGTGGTCGAGGAAGTAACCAAGTTCTTCGGCAAGGAGCCGCACAAGGGCGTGAACCCGGACGAAGTGGTTGCCATGGGTGCGGCCATCCAGGCCGGCGTGCTGCAGGGCGACGTCAAGGACGTGGTGCTGCTCGACGTGACCCCGCTCTCGCTCGGCATCGAGACCTTGGGCGGCGTCTTCACCCGGCTGATCGACCGCAATACCACGATCCCAACCAAGAAGAGCCAGATCTTCTCCACCGCCGAGGACAACCAGAACGCAGTGACGATCCGGGTCTTCCAGGGCGAGCGCGAAATGGCCGCCGACAACAAGCTGCTCGGTCAGTTCAACCTCGAAGACATCCCGCCCGCCCCGCGCGGCATGCCGCAGATCGAGGTGACCTTCGACATCGACGCCAACGGCATCGTCTCGGTCAGCGCCAAGGACAAGGCCACCGGTAAGGAGCAGAAGATCACCATCCAGGCCTCCGGCGGCTTGTCCGAGGAAGACATCGAAAAGATGGTCAAGGACGCCGAGGAACATGCCGAGGAAGACCGCAAGCGCAAGGAGCTGGTCGAGGCCAGGAACCAGGCCGAAAGCCTGATCCACTCGACCGAAAAGGCGATCGAGGAGCATGGCGACAAGGTCGATCCGAGCACGATCGAAGCGATCGAACTGGCCATCGCCGCGCTCAAGGACGACCTCGAAAAGGACGACGCCGACAAGATCAAGGCCGGCATCCAGAACGTCACCGACGCCTCCATGAAGCTCGGCGAAGCGATCTACAAGGCCGGCCAGGAGGCCGAGGTCGGCGATGCCTCTGCCGAGGCCGACGGCGAGCCGGGCGGCGTGGATGATGACATCGTTGACGCCGATTTCGAGGATCTCGACGACGACAAGCGGTCGTAACACCGCCACAGGACCAGGACCGGCTCGCACAAACGGGCCGGTCCTTTGCTATCCGCAAGGAACCGAGCCATGGCAAAGCGTTGTTACTACGAAGTGCTGGGGGTCGCGCGCACGGCCAGCGCCGACGAGATCAAGAAGGCCTACCGCCGCAAGGCCCGCGAGCTGCACCCTGACAGCAACGCAGGCAATCCCGATGCCGAAGCCCAGTTCAAGGAAGTCAACGAAGCCTACGAGGTCCTGAAGGATGCCGAGAAGAAGGCCGCCTATGACCGCTTCGGCCACGCCGCCTTCGAGGGCGGCATGGGCGGCGGGCGCCCTGGCGGCGGCTTCCACGGCGGCCAGGGTGACTTTGCCAGCGCCTTCAGCGAGGTATTCGACGACCTTTTCGGCAATTTCATGGGCGGTCGCGACGGCAGGAGGCGCGCCGCCCGCGGCTCCGACCTGCGTTACAACCTGCACATCACCCTCGAAGAGGCCTATACCGGCCTGCAAAAGATCATCACCGTGCCCACCTCCGTCGCCTGCGACGAATGCAACGGCACCGGCGCCGAAAGCGGTGCCGAGCCGCAGATGTGCCCCACCTGTTCGGGCATGGGCAAGGTGCGCGCGCAGCAGGGCTTCTTCACCGTCGAGCGCACCTGCCCTACCTGCCACGGCGTCGGCCAGATCATCAAGAACCCGTGCAAGGCCTGCAACGGCGTCGGGCGTCTGGAAAAGGAGCGCTCCCTCAGCGTCAACATCCCCGCCGGTGTCGAAACCGGCACACGCATCCGCCTCGCCGGCGAGGGCGAAGCGGGCATGCGTGGCGGCCCGCCGGGGGACCTCTACATCTTCATCGACGTGGAAAATCACCCGATCTTCGACCGCGAAGGCCCGCACCTGCACTGCCGCGTACCGGTCTCCATGACCACCGCGGCCCTTGGCGGCACCATCGAGGTGCCGACCATCGACGGCGGCCGCTCCCGGGTCAAGATCCCCGCCGGCTCCCAGTCCGGCCGCCAGATGCGCCTGCGCGGCAAGGGGATGCCGGCCCTGCGCGGCGGAACCCCGGGCGACATGTTCATCGAAATGGCCGTGGAAACCCCGGTCAACCTGACCGCACGACAAAAGGAACTGCTCCAGGAGTTCGAAAAACTCTCCGAAGAGAACAACCCGGAAAGCTCCAGCTTCTTCACCAAGGTCAAGAATTTCTGGGATTCCATGACCAGTTGAACCAGCTTTCGCCTTTCGCCAAATACTCCCGCCGGAGGCATGAAATCTCCCGGCACCCGCGCCGGCCTGAGCCTAAGGAAACAGGTCGATCACGATTCCCACATCGATCATGGAGTATATCTCCTCGATTTCGCGGTCAGAGACCGAAATGCAGCCAGCGGTCCAGTCCGGCCCGCGCTTGTCCCCCGGCCGTCTGGCACCATGGATGAAAATATCTCCGCCCGGAGACACCCCCGCTTCCCGTGCGGCTGCGCGGTCGGCTTCATTGGGATAAGAAATCCCGAGCGAAAGGTGAAAAGCGCTGTTTGGGTTCTTGCGGTCGATATAATAGCGCCCCTCCGGCGTGCGGCCATCACCCTCCCGCGTCTTGTGTCCTTCCGGGGCAAAGCCCAAGTCGATGTTGTAACTCTTCAGCAGGGCATCCTCGCTGAACAGATGCAGCTTGCGCTGCGATTTCATAACCACGACCCTGGTGACTTTCGGCCCGTCATATTGGCGAAACTTGGAGCAGCCCGCCTGCAGCAGCAGGCCAAACACCAGCAATATCGCAACCAGAAACCGCATCTTTGCTCCCTTCCGTCTCTTATAGCCGCGTCCCGCCCACTTGGGAACCACCCGGCGTCAGGCACGCTACCAGCTCCACATGCGGCGACCAGCGAAACTGATCCACAACCCGGATCCAGTCGATCCGGTACCCGGCATCGCTCAGCATACGCGCATCGCGGGCAAAGGTCACCGGATTGCACGAGACCATCGTCACGACCGGCACCCGGGCGCGGGCGATCTCTGCGACCTGCGCCTCGGCCCCGGCCCGGGGCGGATCGAGCACCAGCCCGTCATATCGGCCAAGCTCATCGGGCAGGAGCGGACGGCGAAACAGGTCGCGCGCATCGATCGTGACCGGCTTCAGCCCCTGCGCCCGCCGCCAACCCGCCTTCAGCGCCTCCAGCAGGCCCGCATCGCCCTCGACCGCATGGATCGCCGCATATCGGCTGAGCGGCAGGGCAAAGGTCCCGGCCCCTGCAAACAGATCGGCGACCTTCCGCGCCCCCCTCAGCGCTTCGGTGACGGCGCGGACCAGGACCTCCTCCCCCTCCCGTGTGGCCTGCAAGAAGGCGCCCGGCGGCAGCGGTACCCGAGCCGGGCCAAGCGTCAGCCGAGCGGGGCCAAAGGCCGCCACCACCTCGCCCGCCCAGCTCAGACGCACCGCGCCCCTGCCGCGCACCAGCCCGGCAAGCTCTGAAAACAGTCCCTGATCCAGCGCTTTTCCGCCCAATACGGCAATATCCACCCCGTCATCCAGCAGCGTCATTGCCACCGAGAGCTCTCCCCTGCGCGATGCGCCCAATACCGCCATCTCCCGCACCAGGCCCAGAAGTCCCGCGAGATCCGGGTGGATCAGATGACATTCTTCCATCTCGACAATGCTGCCCGATCTCAGCCCGTGAAACCCGACCTGCGCGCCAGCCCTTGTGCGCCGCGCCGCCAGCACCGCCCGGTGCCGCGACCGCGGGGGAGAGGTGGTAATGCCACGGATCCGTGCCCTGACCCCCTGCGCCTCCAGTGCCCTTTCCACCACGCCCTCCTTCCAGCGCGCCAGGAAGTCATCGCTCGCATGTTGCAGGGCACAGCCACCGCAAGCCTTCGCATGACGGCAGGGCGGGCGTACCCGATCCGCCACCGGAGTGACGATGCGCGGATCGGTCATGCGCCCATCCACCACCGCTCCCCTCACCACTTCTCCCGGCAGGGCGCGGGGCACGAAGACGGGGCCGGGAGCAATGCCTTCGCCCCTGTGGCCCAGTCGCTCGATGGTGACGGTCCGAACATCCGCGCTCATTCCAGCAGATCCTCTCGGGTCAGGGTGAAGCCGCTCTCCACCCAGCGCGCTTCCAGCTCCCGCAGACGCGCACCCAACTCCGCACCCTGAAGGGAGGCAAGGTCGGCGGCCCGCACGGGGAAGCGCTGCTTTGCCCCGTATGCCAGTGCGGCTCGCCAGCCTTCCGGCAAGGGCTGTGCCAGCAGGGCCGCGCGCAGGAGCAGGATATCGCGCGCCATGTCGGTGCCATGACGCCAGGCCAGCACTTCCGGGCTGTCGGCGCTTTCTGCCCCCTGCAACATCTCTTCCAGCCGTCTCGCCTGCCGGCGCGAGAGCCGCAGAAGCGCCGCCACGCCCTCAATCCGCCCAAGGCCGGCAAGCCGGCGGATTGCCTCCGGGGCAATGTCATTCTCCCTCTCCAGATGCACCAGCACCGGCAACGCATGCGCGTCCGCCCCGGGCAGGACGCGAGCGAGCACCCCGGTCTGCACCATGCTGGCAACGGCCGGGGCGGGGTCCGGCGCGGCCAGGAGGCGAAGCATCTCATGACCCACCCGTTCGCATGAAAGTGCCTCTAATCCGGCCGTTAGAGACGCTATTGCTGCCAGAGCATCAGGATCCGGCCCGGCAGCCTGATCGCCGTACCAGGCATGAAAGCGAAAGAACCGCAGGATGCGCAGGTAGTCTTCCCGGATCCGGGTCGTAGCGTCCTCGATAAAGCGCACACGCCGGGCGCGGAGATCCTCAAGCCCCGTCCCCAGCGGGTCGAGCACCCGGCCCTCGGCATCGCTGTAAAGGGCATTCATGGTAAAATCGCGCCGCCGTGCATCCTCCGCCAAATCGTCCGAATAAGCCACCACCGCCCGGCGGCCGTCGGTGGTCACATCCCGTCGCCATGTCGTCACCTCGCAGGCAAGCCCCTGGTTCACCAGAGTCACGGTGCCGTGGGCGATACCGGTGCCGACCGCTCGCATCCCGGCCGCTTCGGCCAGCGCCATGACCCGCTCGGGGCGGGCATTGGTGGCGATGTCGATGTCGCCCACCGGCGCGCCCAGCAGCGCATTGCGCACGCAGCCGCCGACGAAATGGGCCACATGCCCCGCCCCGGTCAGAAGCGTGAGCACGCCCCGGGCGCGTTCATCCTCGAGCCAGGCGCCTGCGATCCGGGTCATCGCCCACCTCCCCGCTGGCCAGCGCACGCAGGATCCGCGCCGTCGCTCCCCATATGTAATAGGGCCCCCAGGGGATCGTATAATAGGCCCGCCGCCGGCCCTGCCAGATACGCGACTGTACACGAAAATGCTCCGGATTCGCCAGAAATCCATAGGGCACGGCAAAGACCTCGTCCACCTCTCCCGCCTCCGGGTGCGGATCGAAGATACGCCGCACCCGCCCCAGCACCGGCGTCACCACGAAGCCGGTGACCGTCTCATGCGCCGGCATGGTCGCGAGCACCTCGACATTGTCGCGCGCAAGCCCGATCTCCTCTTCCGCCTCGCGCAGGGCCGTGGCGATCAGATCGGCATCGCCCGGATCCTGCCTGCCTCCCGGAAGAGCAATCTGCCCCGGGTGATGGCGCAGGACGGTCGAACGCTTGGTGAGGATCAGGTGCAGACCGCCCGGCACCTGCACGAAGGGCAACAGCACCGCCGCCCTGCGCAAGCGCGCCCCTGCCGGCGGGCGAAATTCCGGGTTCAGATCGAAATCCGACGAGCCCGCGCCCAGCGCCTTTGCCCGCGCCACCACGCCCGCAAGCGCATCTGCACGGCCGGCGTCATCCATCCGCCCGCGCCGCGGCCCGCTCGGCCGCCTCGAAACCCAGCTCCTCGGGATCGAACCGATAATGCGCCCCGCAGAACTGGCAATCGGCGGTCACGATCCCCTCTTCGGTCGTCATGTGCCCGATATCCCTGTCCGAATATATCGACAGGCTCTGTACCACCTTTTCGCGACTGCATGAGCAGCCGAACTCGACCCGCTGCGCGCCAAACACCCGCGGCGCCTCTTCGTGAAACAGCCGGTAGAGCAGCTTCGTCGGGCTGACCGTGGGACCGATCAGCTCGAATTCCTCCACGCTGGCCAGCAAATGCCCGGTGCGGTTCCAGCTCTCCGCCGCTTCGGCGTCGAGCGCATCTTCGGCGGCATGGTGCCCCCCGGAATCGCTCGGCTCATCCCCCTGCACCAATGGCGAGGCCTTGGGGATATGCTGCAGCATGATCCCGCCGGCGCGCCAGGTCTCGCCCCTGCCGGGCATGGCCGAGCGCCCCAGCGACAGGGCAAACCGGGTCGGAAGCTGCTCGGACCAGGAAAAATAGGCGGCAGCGCAATCAGCCAGCGAGCGCCCGGCGATGGGTGTAAGGCCCGAATACGGCGCGGTCCCCTTACCCTGGTCGATCAGCACCGCGAAATAGCCCTTGCCAATCTGGGGAAACGGCTCCGCTCCCGCCTCAAGGCGCGCTTCGTCAAAGCTCGCCCAGCCACGGATACGCGCCGGCGCACCCTCCCGCTCCGGGGCGAAGTAATCCGTGGCGATCAGCCGCGCGGGTCCGCCGCCGCGAATCTGCAGCGACAGCTTCCAGCGCAGCTTGATCGTCTGTCCGATCAGCGCCGTCAGCAGCACCGCCTCGGCCACAAGCGCCTCGATCTCGGGCGGATAGCCATGCTGTGCAAGGATCTCGCCCAGGCATGTATCCAGCCGCGCCACCCGCCCGCGCATATCGGCGCGGTCCAGCTGGAAGGGCAGGATCGTATCATCCCATTCTGCTGCACTGTTTTCGGTCATCGGAGCTTCCTGTGGCTGTGAAGAATGCCATACATTGTCCGAAGGCCAGCAGCAACAAGGGGAACGGAGATGCGCAGATTCGGCGAGCCAAGGCGCCCCGGGCAAAGATACGTCTTGCACCCCGGCGTATATGCGATCCTGCCACGCGACAGAAGTCTGCTGCTGACTCACCAGAGCGAACCCATGCCCGAATTTCAGCTGCCGGGCACCGGGATAGACCCCGGAGAGAGCCCACTGCGCGCCCTGCATCGCAA
The DNA here is from genome assembly GCA_027045905.1 of Paracoccaceae bacterium. Classification (GTDB taxonomy): domain Bacteria; phylum Pseudomonadota; class Alphaproteobacteria; order Rhodobacterales; family Rhodobacteraceae; genus JAAEUB01. The sequence continues at coordinate 23,653 of JALTZY010000219.1, read as the reverse complement.
GGTGTTTGAAGAGACAGGCTGGCATATCGCCAGACCCCGCCGGCTCGGGGCGTTTCGCCGGATTACCTACGTACCGGAATACGATCTATGGGCAGAAAAACTCTGTACCATCTATCTCGCCCGTCCGGCTCGCCGGCTCGGTCGTCCGCGCGAGGCCCTGCACCAGGCCATCTGGACCGACTCGGCAACCGCGGTCAGGATACTGGCCAATGAAGGAGACCGCGCCTTCGTCGCCCGCTACGTCTCCTGCGATCCCTTGTAGCGCAGGAGCGCACAGGACAGGTCATCGCTGAAATCCCTGCCCCCCGAGTAAAGGTCCAGATCCCAGACCAGGGCGGTAAACAGATCCGCGTCTTCAAGACCTGCATTGTCTTCGATGATCCTGGCAAAACCGGCCTCTTCGAGCTGTATTCCTTCGGTGTTTTCGCATTCGGTAAAGCCATCGGAGTAAAACAGCAGCCGCTCTCCCGGCCGCAACCGGATCTGCTGCTGGGAGAAGTCCGCATCCGGTATCAGCCCGATCGGCAACCCGCCACCTTCAAGGAAGCGTACCTTCCCCGCCGCGTCGATCAAGGCCGGATTCGGATGACCGCATTGCGTATAGTCAAGCAAACCGGTTCGCAGATCCAGGAATCCCAGCAACAGTGTGAAATAGAGATCAGTCTCCATATCCTCGATCATCAGGATATTCAGCAGATTCGCGACCTCGCTGGGGGGGCGGTGGACGAACTGGCCATCCTGATCCGGTGTCAGGGCGACATTCTGCGCCGGAGCACCATCGGACAGGTAGGAGGCCAGCCGCGCCGTCAGCAGCGCCGAAGCGACCCCGTGCCCGGACACGTCAATCGAATAGAAGCCCAACTTCCCTTCGCCGGCAGCAAAGAAACCCACCAGGTCACCGCCCACATGCCCGCAGGGCTTGAGCATCAGCGAGACTTCCGCCGTACCGAAATCGCGATGCGGCTCGCGCAGCAGCGATTGCTGCATCTTGCGCGCTTCGATCAGATCGCGGTCAAGCGCCTCGTACAGGGCGCTGATCTCGTCCATCTTGGCCTTTATCTGGCGATTGGTCTCGGTCAGTTGCCGTTCCATGCGAAGGATGCGATCGCCGGCATTGATCCGCGCCAAAAGCTCGTCAGACTTCACCGGCTTGGTCAGGAAATCATCCGCCCCCTCATCCAGCCCATGCGCCACCGCACCCTTTTCGCTCTTTGACGTCAGCAGGATGAAGTATCCGTAACGCTCCCGCCGCAGATTACGGAATGCCTTGCAGAATTCGAGCCCGTTCATTCCCGGCATCATCCAGTCGCTCAGGACCAGATCGAACTCGTCCTGCTCGCAGGCCGCCAGCGCCTCCTTCCCCGATCCCGCCTCGGTGACATAATACCCCTGCCGTGTCAGAGCCCGAATCAGCAGCAGGCGCTGTGCCCGGCTGTCATCGACGACCAGCACGTTGCGAATCGCAGAGCCTGTTTCGCTCTCGGGGTCTTCCATTTTTCTGACCAGATCCGGCAAGGCACACCTTTATATGAAACTGCGGGGCGAATCCCGCACCCCGCTATATCGTCGTCTGGCTTAACAGTCGCCTAAGCCTAAATTTGTAACTGTTTACCGGAGAGAAAGATTCTTCTGCCAGAATGAGCAAAATCGTGGAGGGTTTCATGATCTGTTGGGATCGTGTCGACGAATTACGCGAGGAGATTGGCGACTCGGATTTTGCCGAGGTGGCCGACATGTTTCTGGAAGAGGTGGATGAGGTGATCGAGCGGCTCAGGGGCAGCCCGGCACCGGATACACTGGAGGAAGAACTGCATTCGCTGAAGGGCAGTGCTCTAAATCTCGGCTTCGAAACGCTGAGCAGGCTCTGCCAGGATGGCGAAAGCCTGGCCGCCGCCGGCAATTTCGCCGCAATCTCGCTGCCGGACATCTTCAGCGCATATGAAGAATCCAAGCGCGCTTTCCGTCAGAAAGTACCCCCCTCGACTCCGGCTCAGTCCGGGAGTCTCGAACTGCTTTAGATGATGAATTCGGAAATCGTTTCGTCATTGGTGATGTCGGTATAGGCAAGGCCCACCGCATCCAGCCGGGCAAACATTGTGGTGAAATTGGCTGCCTCGCTGGTCTCGATGCCGATCAGGACCGAGCCGAAATTGCGCGCCGATTTCTTGAGGTATTCAAATCGTGTGATGTTGTCGTCCGGCCCGAGCAGTTCGAGAAAGTCTCGCAGGGCACCAGGGCGCTGGGGCAGACGCAGAATGAGGTATTTCTTCAGACCGGCAAAGCGCTGGGCACGCTCCTTCACTTCCGGCAAGCGCTCGAAGTCGAAATTGCCGCCGGAGGTTACGCAAACCACGCTCCTGCCGCGTATTTCCTCGGCAAGATCCGTGAGTGCATCCACCGAGAGCGCGCCTGCCGGCTCCAGAACCACGCCTTCGACATTCAGCATGTCGAGCATGGTGATGCAGACACGGTCTTCGGGGGCAAGGAGCACGTCGCGCGCCGACGTATCGGCAAGGGCGTCAAAAGGCAGAGCGCCGATGCGGGCTACGGCAGCGCCATCGACAAACGAATCCACCCTGCTCAGCGAAACCGGATGCCCCGCCACAAGTGCCGCCTTCAGGCTGGCGCCGCCTTCGGGCTCGACATAGCGCAGAGCCGTGGCAGGTGCCTTTTCGGCCAGGCACCGGGTGATCCCCGCCGCCAGCCCGCCCCCACCCACGGGCAGCACCATCATGTCGGGCGCATGCCCCATCTGCTCCAGCACCTCGACGGCGACCGAAGCCTGGCCCTCGATCACATCCGCGTCGTCAAAGGGCGCCAGGAAATGCCCGCCCGCCTCGGCGCAATAAGCCTGCGCCGCCTCAAGCGTATCGTCAAAATAATCCCCAACCATGCGTATCTCGATCGCATCGCCACCAAAAACCCGGGTCTTGTCGATCTTCTGCTGCGGGGTGGTGACAGGCATGAAGATCACCCCCTTCACCCCGAAATGCCGACACACATAGGCCACGCCCTGTGCATGATTGCCCGCCGAGGCACAGACGAACAGCCCCCGGCCCGGCTCGCGCGCCAGCACCTTGCGCATGGCATTGAACGCCCCGCGGATCTTGTAGCTGCGCACCGGCGAAAGGTCTTCGCGCTTGAGCCATATATCGGCGCCATACCGGGCCGAGAGGTGGTCGTTGCGCTGTAGCGGCGTCACCGGAAACAGGCGGCGCATCTCCTGCTCGGCCGCATGGGCCCTGTCACAAAAGTCCTTCATGCCCTCCGCTTTGGCGCATTCGGCCCGCCAAGGCAAGGCGTCCCCTTGCCGCCCGGCGCCAAACCCAATAAACCCGCGCCGAAACACCAGAGGGAGTCCCCCATGTCCGCGCCCAAGAAAGTCGTGCTTGCCTATTCCGGCGGCCTCGATACCTCGATCATCCTCAAGTGGCTGCAGACCGAATATGGCTGCGAGGTCATCACCTTCACCGCCGATCTCGGCCAGGGCGAAGAGCTCGAGCCCGCGCGCCGGAAAGCCGAGATGCTGGGGATCAGGCCCGAGAACATCCATATCGAAGACCTGCGCGAGGAATTCGTGCGCGATTATGTCTTTCCCATGTTTCGCGCCAATGCGCTCTATGAGGGGCAGTATCTGCTCGGCACCTCCATCGCTCGCCCGCTTATCTCCAAGCGCCTTGTCGAAATCGCAGCCGAACACGGCGCCGATGCGGTTGCCCACGGCGCCACCGGCAAGGGCAATGACCAGGTACGCTTCGAGCTTGCCGCCTATGCGCTGAACCCCGAGATACGGGTGATCGCCCCGTGGCGCGAATGGGATCTGAGCAGCCGCACCCGCCTGCTCGAATTCGCCGAGAAGCACCAGATCCCGATCGCAAAGGACAAGCGGGGCGAAGCGCCCTTTTCAGTGGATGCGAACCTGTTGCACACATCATCCGAGGGCAAGATCCTCGAAGACCCGGCCGAGGAGGCGCCGGCATATGTCTATCAGCGCACCGTCGCGCCGGAAGAGGCACCGGACGCACCCGAATATGTGGAAATCGGCTTTGAAAGGGGCGATGCGGTCAGCATCGACGGCGAGGCGCTCAGCCCTGCCGCCCTGTTGACAAGACTCAACGAACTGGGCGGCAAGCACGGCATCGGCCGGCTCGATCTGGTCGAGGGGCGCTATGTGGGGATGAAGTCGCGCGGCATCTACGAAACCCCCGGCGGCACCATTCTGCTCGAGGCCCATCGCGGCATCGAGAGCATCACCATGGACCGCGGCGCCATGCACCTGAAGGATGAGCTCATGCCCCGCTATGCCGAACTGATCTACAACGGCTACTGGTTCAGTCCCGAACGTGAAATGCTGCAGGCGGCCATTGACAGATCGCAAGAGCATGTCACCGGCACGGTGCGGATGAAGCTCTACAAGGGCGCGGCCCGGACCGTTGGCCGCTGGTCGGAGCATTCGCTCTACAGCGAGGAGCATGTGACCTTCGAAGAGGACATGGGTGCCTATGATCAGGCCGATGCAGCCGGATTCATCCAGCTCAATGCCCTGCGGCTCAAGCTTCTGGCGATGCGCGACCGGCGGGTATCCGGCGGCAAGTCCTGAGTCAGGTCACGACTGCCGGGACAGAAAGGCTTCTACCTCCTCGCGCGTGGGGATCGCGGCGGCGGTACCGGGCCGGGTGACTTGGATCGCGGCGGCAGCGGCGGCGAGGCGCATGGTCTCGCGGCGCGCAAGCCCCTGGTCGAGCCCTGCGGCGAGCGTGCCGATGAAGCAATCCCCGGCGCCGGTCGTGTCAACCGGCGTGACCGCAAAGGCCGGCATCTCTGTATCTCCCCCGGCACTTTTCCAGACAGAGCCGCGCCCGCCACGAGTGATGATGCAGTCCGGCAGCAAATCCGTCTCTAATGCGGCAGAAAGTGCCGCATATTCTCCCTCGTTCATTACCAGAAGGTCCGTATGGGGCAGCATGGCACGCACGGCTTCGGCGTCAAAGGGCGCGGCGGAATAGATCACGAAGAGGCCCAGTGTACGGGCCTTCTCAGCAGTCTCTGGCTGGAGATCAGTTTCGTTTTGCAAAAGCAGGATATCGCCGGCCTTTGCGTCAGAAAGCGTCTCTGATACGGCGGTTAGAGACTGTTTTTCATTGGCGCCGGGATAGATCACGATGGCGTTTTCGCCCTCGGGATCGACATTGATGATGGCGTGGGCCGTGGGGATCTCGGCCCGGATGATCCCGGAAATATCCACGCCATGGCCCGCCAGCGCCTCCAGCGCCCAGCCCCCGTCCGGCCCGACGGCGCCGATATGCTTCACAAGCGAGCCCGCACGCGCGGCGGCGACCGACTGGTTCGCCCCCTTGCCGCCCAGACCGGTGGCCAGATGCGTGGCTGCAAGAGTCTCGCCGGGACGAGGCAGGTGCGGCACCTGATAGATGTGGTCGGCATTGATCGAACCCAGATTGAATATCGTCATCTCAGCCCACCTTGCAGGCCGCCAGCAGCGCCATGTTGAGGATGTCGTTGGCGGTGGAATTGGTCGAACAAAGCTGGATCGGCTTGTCTATCCCCGAGAGGATCGGCCCGATCAGGGTGGCGCCGGCAAGCTCCTGCATCATCTTGACCGTGATCGAGGCGGAATGGCGCGCGGGCATGACGAGGATATTGGCCGGGCCGGTCAGGCGGCAGAAGGGGAAGGCCGCCATGGCCTCCATGTTCAGCGCCACATCGGCGGTCATCTCACCGTCAAACTCGAAATCCACCCCACGCGCTTCGAGGATTTCGGGCGCAGTATGCATCTTGTCGGCGCGCTCGGAGCGAGGGTAGCCGAAGGTCGAGAAGCTCACGAACGCCACCCGCGGCTCCAGCCCCAGCGCCCTGGCCACCCCGGCGGCGCGCTCGGCGATATTGGCGAGGTCTTCGCTCTCGGGCCATTCATGGACCAGCGTATCGGCCACCAGCACGATGCGCCCCTTGTGCAGGATCGCGGTTACACCCACCGCGCCGGAGCGGGTGTCGGCATCAAAGACGTGGTTGATCAGCTCCATCACATGGGCCGATTTGCGCGTGGCGCCGGAGACCATGCCATCGCCGTGGTCATGTGCGAGCATCAGCGAAGCAAAAACGTGTCGGTCGCGCGCCGCAAGGCGATGCACGTCATGGCGGTCGAAGCCCTTGCGCTGCAGGCGCTCGTAAAGGAATGCCTTGTATTGCCTCAAATGCGGCGTGTTGGCGGCATTGACGACTTTGAGTTCATCCACGGCATCGGCGAGGCCGGCAGCTTCGAGCTTGGCTTTCACGTCGTTTTCGCGGCCGATCACCACCGCCTCTCCAAAACCTCCGCGCTGATAGGCGACAGCGGCCCGCAAGACGTGAGGATCGTCGCCTTCGGCAAATATCATCCGCGCCTGGGCCTGGCGCGCGCGAAGACTGATACCACGCAGGATCGAGGCGGTCGGGTCCATCCGCGCCTTGAGGCTGGCCTCATAACGCTCGAAGTCGATGATCGGCCGGCGGGCAACGCCGCTGTCGATCCCGGCCCGGGCCACGGCGGGGGGGATAGTGTAGATCAGCCGCGGGTCGAAAGGCGTGGGAATGATGTAATCGCGGCCAAAGGTGAGCTTCTTGCCATAGGCAATGGCCACCTCGTCGGGCACATCCTCGCGCGCAAGCTCGGCCAGCGCATGGGCACAGGCGAGCTTCATCTCGTCATTGATCGCGCGCGCATGGATATCGAGCGCCCCGCGAAACAGGTAGGGAAAGCCCAGCACGTTATTGACCTGATTTGGATAATCGGAGCGCCCCGTGGCGATGATCGCATCATCGCGCACCGCATGCGCCTCCTCCGGGGTGATCTCCGGGTCCGGGTTGGCCATGGCAAAGATCACCGGATCGGGCGCCATGGAAGCGACCATCTCGGGCGTCACCGCACCCTTGGCCGAAACACCGAGGAAGACATCGGCCCCCTGCATCGCCTCTTCCAATGTGCGCAGGTCGGTATTGGCGGCATGGGCGGATTTCCACTGGTTCATGCCTTCCTTGCGGCCCTGGTAGATCACGCCCCTGGTGTCGCAGACGATCACATTGTCATGCTTCGCGCCCATCGCCTTGATCAGCTCGATACAGGCGATGCCGGCGGCACCGGCGCCATTCAGGACGATACGGCAATCCTCGATCTTCTTGCCCGAAAGATGCAGCGCATTGATCAGCCCGGCGGCGCAGATAACGGCGGTGCCGTGCTGGTCGTCGTGAAAGACGGGGATATCCATCTGCTCCTTCAGGGCCTGCTCGATGATGAAACATTCGGGCGCCTTGATGTCTTCGAGGTTGATCCCGCCAAAGGTGGGCCCCATGGCACGGATTGCGCAGATCAGTTCCTCGACATTCTCGGTGTCCAGCTCGATGTCGATCGCATTGACATCGGCAAAGCGCTTGAACAGCACCGCCTTGCCCTCCATCACCGGCTTGGCGCCCAGCGCGCCGAGATTGCCCAGCCCCAGCACCGCGGTGCCGTTGGAGATCACTGCTACGAGATTGCCCTTGTTGGTATAATCATAGGCGGTTTCCGGGTTTTCATGGATCGCCTCGCAGGGCACGGCCACGCCAGGGCTGTAGGCCAGCGACAGGTCGCGCTGGGTATTCATCGGCACGGTCGGGGTGATTTCGAACTTGCCCGGGGTCGGCTCGTGATGAAAGGCCAGCGCCTCTTCCGGGGTGATTTTCATTTTCGACATTGGCGTTTCCCGTTCAGCTTTGCCAGAGGGCTAGCATCCGCCGCCGGGCGGGGCAATCTCGTGCGGCGAAGCCTGAACATTTTTCACATGATTTTTCCTGACAGGCGGCATAGGTTTGCGCAAAACGGGAGTAGAGGCATGAACGGCAGGGTGTTATTGACCGGCGGCGCGGGCTATATCGGCTCGCATACCTATGTGGAGCTGATCGAAGCCGGGTTCGAGGTGGTGATCCTCGACAATTTCTCCAATGCGCGGCGCGATGTGCTTGACCGGCTCGAAGTACTGACCGGCGCGCCGGTGATCTGCCACGAAGCGGATGTGCTGGACCGCGATGCTCTGGACCGGGTCTTTGCCGCGCATGCGTTTGACGCCGTGGTACATTTCGCCGGGAAAAAGGCGGTGGGCGAGTCGGTCGAAAAGCCGCTCGACTACTTTCACACCAATTGCACCGGATTTTCCAACCTGCTTCAGGTCATGGACAAGGCCGGGGTGCGGCGGGTGGTGTTTTCCTCCACCGCGACCGTTTACGGCAGGCCGGAGGTTCTGCCCTACCCCGAAGACCACCCGCTCAGGCCCGAGAGCCCCTATGCGGCCAACAAGCTGATCTGCGAAAACCTGCTCCGGCAGGTAAAGGCCGCCGATGAGCGCTGGTCCTACGGCATCCTGCGCTATTTCAACCCGGCCGGCGCTCACCCCTCGGCACTGATCGGCGAGGATCCGAACGACATCCCCAACAACCTCATGCCCTATATCGCCAAGGTGGCGACCGGAGAGCTCCCCTATCTGCGGGTCTTCGGCGATGATTACGATACGCCTGACGGCACCGGCGTACGCGATTACATCCATGTGACGGACTTGGCGCGCGGTCATGTGCAGAGCCTGAAACTGCTGATCGGGCAGGATCAGAGCCACATTGTCAACCTCTCCACCGGACAGGGCTTCTCGGTGCTCGACATGCTGCATGCCTATGAGCGCGCCTGCGGCAAGAATTTGCCCTACAGGGTGGTCGAACGGCGCGCAGGCGACCTCGCCGCCTTCTGGGGCGATCCGAGCCGCGCGCGCGCCCTGCTCGGCTTCGAGACCACCCGCGATCTTGATGACATGTGCGCGACCTCATGGGCCTGGGTTTCGCGACGCAAGAACAGCTGAGGGCTTCCCCCCGAGCGCCCCTGCGCTTATCTTGCGCGCAAGTTGGGGGGAGCCGTGGGTAGCAAGGCACGCATCACGCCGATGATGGCGCAATATCTCGAGATCAAGGCAGAGCACCCGGATGCTCTGCTTTTCTATCGCATGGGCGACTTTTACGAGATGTTCTTTGACGATGCGGTAGCAGCCGCAGAAGCACTCGACATCGCCCTGACCAAGCGCGGCAAGCACATGGGAGAGGATATCCCCATGTGCGGGGTGCCGGTGCATTCGGCCGAGAGCTATTTGCTCAAGCTGATCCGCAAGGGCTTCCGCGTCGCGGTCTGCGAACAGATGGAAGATCCGAAAGAGGCAAGGAAACGCGGCTCCAAGGCCGTGGTGCGGCGCGAGGTGGTGCGGCTGGTCACGCCCGGCACGCTCACCGAAGAAAGCCTGTTGGATGCCCGGCGCAACAATTTCCTCGCCGCCTGGTGCGAGATACGCGGCGAGGGGGCGCTGGCCTGGGCGGACATTTCCACCGGGATGCTGCGGGTCAGCCCCTGTACGCGCAGCCGGATCGGGCCGGAGCTTGCCCGATTGTGGCCGAGAGAATTGCTGATTTCGCAGGCCTTAGAGACGGATTTGCGTGAATTAGAAACTGATTTTTCCATCTATATCACACCGCTTTCGCCCTCGGATTTCGACAGTACCGTGGCCAAGGGGCGCCTGCGCGAGCTTTACAAGGTGGGCTCCCTGGAGGCTTTCGGCAGCTTCTCCCGCGCCGAGATCGGTGCCCTTGGGGCGGTAATCTCCTATCTGGAGCTTACCCAGAAGGGAAAGCTGCCGCTCCTGCAGCCTCCGCGCCGGGAAAGTGCCAGCGCATACATGCAGATCGACCAGGCCACGCGGCGCAATCTGGAGCTGACCGAGAGCCTGCAGGGCGGGCGCGAAGGCTCGCTCCTGTCGGTGATCGACCGCACCGTGACCGCCGCCGGCGGGCGCCTGCTGGCCCGGCGTCTGGCCAGCCCTTCGCGCAGACTAGAGACTATTTCGGCAAGATTAGGGACTGTTTCGCACCTTGTTGACAATCCCGCCCTGCGTACCGGCCTGCGCGAGGCCCTGCGCCGGGTGCCGGATGTGGACCGCGCGCTTTCGCGGCTGGGTCTGGACCGAAGCGGGCCTCGCGACCTCGCCGCGATCGGCAACGGTCTGCACGCAGGACGCAAAATCGCCGAAAGGCTTGGCTCTGAGACTGCGCCTGACACGCTGCGCGCGGCGAGGGATCGGCTGCAGGGCTTTGACGACCTCATGGACCTGCTCTCCCGCGCCCTGGTAGCCGAGCCACCGCTGCTCGCCCGCGACGGCGGCTTCATCGCCCCGGGCTTCGACACGGATCTGGACGAGGCGCGCAGGCTGCGCGACGAGGGCCGTGGCATGATCGCCGCCATGCAGGCCGAATACGCACAGGAAACCGGGATCCAGAGCCTCAAGATCAAGCATAACAACGTGCTCGGCTATTTCATCGAGACCACCGCCACCCACGCGAAAAAGATGCTCTCGCCGCTGCTCAGCGAGCGCTTCATCCACCGCCAGACCACCGCCAATGCGGTGCGGTTTACGACCGTGGAGCTTTCGGATCTGGAGACGCGCATCCTCAATGCCGGAGCGCGGGCGCTGGAGATCGAAAAGCGCCATTTCGAGGCCCTGCGCGCGCGTATCCTGGAGCGGGCGGGCGACATCGGCCTCGCTGCCGAGGCTCTGGCCGAGATCGACCTTTCCGCCGGCCTTGCCGAACTTGCCACATGCGAAGACTGGTGCCGGCCCCTGGTGGACGACAGCCGCGCCTTCGAGATCGAAGGCGGGCGGCACCCGGTGGTCGAGGCGGCACTGAAGCGCGAGGGCGCGCCCTTCGTTGCCAATGACTGCGCCCTGAATGCGCCTGACGGCAAAGCGGCGATCTGGCTGTTGACCGGGCCGAACATGGCCGGCAAATCGACCTTTCTGCGGCAAAACGCCCTGATCGCCCTGCTCGCGCAGATGGGCAGCTTTGTCCCGGCCGCACGCGCACATATCGGCCTCGTCTCACAGCTTTTCAGCCGGGTCGGAGCCTCGGACGACCTGGCGCGAGGGCGCTCTACCTTCATGGTCGAGATGGTGGAGACCGCCGCGATCCTCAACCAGGCCGACGACCGCGCCCTGGTGATCCTCGATGAGATCGGCCGCGGTACCGCCACCTATGACGGGCTCTCCATCGCCTGGGCGACACTTGAGCACCTGCACGAGGCCAATGCCTGCCGGGCGCTCTTTGCCACCCATTACCACGAGCTTACCCAGCTTGCGAACACGCTCGATGGGGTCGAGAACGCAACCGTGGCAGTGAAGGAATGGGAAGGCGAGGTGATATTCCTGCACGAGGTGCGCAAGGGAGCCGCCGACCGCTCCTATGGGGTGCAGGTGGCCCGCCTCGCCGGCCTGCCCGAAAGCGTGGTCGAGCGCGCCCGGGTGGTGCTGACGGCGCTGGAAAAGGGCGAGCGCGAAAGCGGGCAGCAAAAGGCGCTGATCGACGATCTGCCGCTTTTTGCCGCCACGCCCGCACCGCCGCCCCCAAGCCCGGGAAAGTGCCCGGAGGTGGAGGAGCGGCTGAGCGAAATCCACCCCGACGAAGTGACGCCGAAACAGGCACTTGACCTGCTCTATGAGCTCAAGGCGCTCTGCGCCGATCAGGCCTGAGCATCGTCTTTCGGCGTCGAAGACACACCGACCTGGGCCGGACGCAGCAAGCGATCATGCAGCAGGAAACCTTCGGCCATCACCTGGATGATATCGCCGGCCTTCCTCCCCGGCATCGATGCCTCGAACATGGCCTGATGATAATCCGGGTCGAACCTGTCGCCCACCTTGGGCGAGACCAGCGTGATGCCGTGGCGGTCGAAGATATTGAGAAGCTCGCGCAGGGTAAGCTCGACCCCCTCCACGAGGGCAGCGCTTACCTTGCCCTTGTCCTCGCCGGCGGCCTCGAGAGCGCGCTTGAGATTGTCATAGACCGGCAGCATGTCGCGGGCGAGCTTGCTGCCGCCGTATTTCTCCGCCTCGCGCCGGTCCTTTTCGCCACGCTTGCGGGCATTTTCCGCATCGGCCAGCGCCCGCATGAAGCGGTCGCGCATCTCGTCAAGCTCCGCACGCAGCTTCTCGGCTTCTGCCTCCGCGCTCGCCTCTTCGCCTTGTTCATCGGCTGCGTCGGCCGCAGCTTCATCAGCCATCAGCTCCTCGATGGCGGCCTGGACATCGTCCTTGTTGATATTCTTTTCGGTGTCGTTCATCTTCTGTCCTTATCCCCGGTCAGAGATCAGCTTTCCAACCAGCTCGGCGGTGTAATTGACGATCGGCACGACGCGCCCGTAATTCAGCCGGGTCGGCCCGATCACCGCTACAGCGCCGATAATCTTGCGCTCAGCGTTCATATAGGGAGAAACCACCAGAGAACTACCCGAAAGCGAAAAAAGTTTGTTCTGGGAGCCGATGAAAATGCGCACCCCTTCCCCTCTCTCCGTCAGGTCGAGAAAGCGGGCGATATCGCGCTTGCGCTCAAGATCGTCAAACAGGGTCCGGATGCGCTCCAGCTCGGCTTCGTCGGCGCCTTCGGTCAGCAGATTGGCCCGGCCGCGCACGATCAGCCGCTCCTGGCCGGTCGCGGCGCTGTGCCACTGGGCCAATCCCTCTTCGACAAGCGATGCCGCGAGACTGTCGAGCTCCTGCTTGTGACGTGCGATCTGCTCCTTCATCCGCGCCTTCAGTTCGCCGATGGTCAGGCCCTCGGCTATCGCATTCAGGTAATTGGCCGCCTCGCGCATGGAAGAGGGCGTCTGCCCCGGTGGCGGAGAAAACAGGCGGTTTTCCACATGGCCATCGGCGAAGACAAGCACGACAAGAGCACGATCCGGGCTGAGCGAGACAAATTCGATATGGCGAATCGGTGCCTCATGCTTGGGCGTCAGTACGAGGCTCGCACCGGAGGTAATGCCGGAAAGAACCGAGCCGAGCCGATCCATCATCGTCTCTACATTTGCGGTGTTCGAGGTAACCGTCCGGTCGATCTTTTCCCGATCTTCGCTGGTCAGGTCATCAAGCTCCAGCAGCGAATCGACAAACAGGCGCAGGCCCGTTTCCGTCGGCACCCGCCCAGCCGAAACATGGGGGCTGTCCAGAAGCCCCATCATTTCGAGATCCTGCATGACATTGCGCACCGTTGCTGCGCTCACCTTCTCGCTGAGGTTGCGGGAAAGGGTGCGCGAGCCTACCGGCGCGCCGGTCTCGAGGTAAGCTTCCACCAGCAGGCGAAACACCTCGCGGGCGCGTGCGTTCATGTCGTTCAGAATTTCTGCACCTGTATTCATGCCATTCGCCTTGCCATCAGGGCCGGAGCATGGGAATCACCCGTTAAACACAGCAAAGGGGAAGGCCATGCGCCCTTCAGGACGTAAGATAGATGAAATGCGCGCGGTTTCAATCGAGACCGGTATCACCAAACACGCGGAAGGCGCCTGCATGATCCGCATGGGCGACACCCATGTGCTGTGCACCGCCTCGATCGAGGCGCGGGTGCCGCCCTTTCTGCGCGGGTCGGGGCGCGGCTGGGTTACGGCAGAATACGGGATGCTCCCCCGCTCCACCAGCACCCGGATGCGGCGCGAGGCGGCAGCAGGCAAACAGGGCGGACGCACGGTGGAAATCCAGCGCCTGATCGGCCGCAGCTTGCGCGCGGGCACCGATCTGCTGGCGCTGGGCGAACGCCAGATCACCGTGGATTGCGACGTGATTCAGGCCGATGGCGGCACTCGCTGCGCCTCGATCACCGGCGGCTGGGTCGCCCTGCGCCTTGCCGTGAACAAGCTCTTGAAAGCCGGCGAAATCCTGTCGGATCCGCTCGCCGCCCCGGTCAGCGCCATTTCCAGCGGCATATATGCCGGGCAGACGGTGCTCGATCTCGATTATGCCGAGGACAGCGAGGCGGGCGTGGACGGCAATTTCGTCATGACCGGCGGCAAGCTGATCGAGGTGCAGATGTCGGCCGAGGGCACGACCTACACCCGCGCACAAATGGAAGCACTGATGGATTATGCCGAGAAGGGTTGCGCCGAACTGGCCGCCCTGCAAGGGGAAGCGGTGAGCTGATGCGGCGATTTAAAGGTGACAAGCTGGTCATCGCCACCCATAATGCGGGCAAGTTGCGCGAGATTAGTGCCTTGTTGGATCCTTTCGGAGTCGAAACCATCGGAGCCGGGGCGCTCGGGCTCGAGGAGCCGGAAGAGACCGAAGAGACCTTTGCCGGCAATGCCCGGATCAAGGCCCACTTCGCCGCCAAGGCCACCGGTCTGCCTGCGCTTTCGGATGACAGCGGCATCATGGTCGAAGCGCTCGACGGCGCGCCCGGCGTCCATACCGCCGACTGGGCCAAAACGCCGGATGGGCGCGATTTCGCCATGGCAATGCAAAGGGTCTGGGATCTGCTCGAAAAAAAGCAGGCCCCGGAACCGCGCCGCGCCTCCTTCAATGCCACCCTCTGCCTCGCCTGGCCGGACGGGCATGACGTGCTTTTCGTCGGGCAGGTGCATGGGCGCATCGTCTGGCCCATGCGCGGCGAGCAGGGCTTCGGCTTCGATCCGATCTTTCAGCCTGACGGGTACGACGAAACCTTCGGCGAAATGGACCCGGCGCAGAAACATGCAATCAGCCATCGTGCCGAAGCCTTTGCCAAGCTGGTGGCAGGCTGCTTTGGCGGATAAGTGGCAAAAGGGCGGATTCGGGCTTTATGTCCACTGGCCATATTGTGTCTCCAAGTGCCCGTATTGTGACTTCAACAGCCATGTGGCGCAAAGCGTCGATCAGGATATCTGGCGTGAGGCCTATCTTTCCGCGCTCACCCACTACGCGGCTGAGACTGGCGGGCGGCGCCTGGGCTCGATCTATTTTGGCGGCGGTACCCCCAGCCTGATGCGCCCGGATCTCGTGGAGGCAATCATCGACGCGGCACAGGGGTATTGGGTCTTTGACAATGACATCGAAATCACGCTTGAGGCCAATCCGGGCTCGGTGGAAACCGGGCGCTTTGCCGGATACCGGCGCGCCGGGGTCAACCGCATCTCACTCGGAGTGCAAGCGCTGAACGATAAAGATCTCAACAGACTTGGGCGGAAACACACCGCCCGTGAAGCGCTGTCATCTCTGGAGATTGCGCAAGCGTATTTTCAGAGGGTCAGCTTCGATCTTATCTATGCCCGTCAGAATCAGAGCTTGCGCGACTGGGAGAGGGAACTAACCTTCGCGCTGTCACTCACACCCTCACACCTGTCGCTCTACCAACTCAGCATAGAGCCAGAAACGGCCTTCGGTGCACGGGCCCGGGCCGGAAAGCTTGGCGGCCTGCCTTTGGAAAAGCTCGCCTCAGATATGTATGATATCACATATAATATTTGCAAAAACAATGGCTTGGAAAGATATGAGGTGTCCAGCCACGCGCTTCCGTCACAGGAATCCAAGCATAACATGATATATTGGCAGGCGGGCGACTATATTGGCATCGGTCCCGGCGCACATGGGCGGCTGAGCCTGGACGGAAAACGGTTCGCCACCGAAACGCCCCGTGACCCGACAGCATGGCTCAAGCGCGCGATGAATGGCCCCGGCGAAAGCACCCGCCAGCCCCTGAGCGGGACCGAACAGGTCACGGAATACCTGCTCATGGGTCTGCGCACCCGCTCCGGTATTTCCCTTCGGCGGCTGAAGGCCATGGATGACGCCGTGCTAGACCCCGACCCTCTGCGCCACCTCGAAGAACTCGGCTTGGTGGAACAAAAAGGCGATGCGCTCAAGGTCACCCCCAAAGGCATGCCGCTGCTGAATGCGATCCTGCGGGAATTGGTCGCCTAATCCGGCCTGTTTGGATCAAGTACCAGAGACAAACGCCGGCAGATTTCATCCAGATCGTCAAAATTCCGGTAGCTGATCGTGACCTTTCCCGAAGTGCCACCCTGCTTGTGATCAATACTCACTTTCATGCCCAAAGAGGCTTCCATATCCTTTTCGAGCTGTATCGTATCGACATCTTTCTCCAGCTGCGATGCCTTGGTACGCGGAGCCGGTGCGCTTTTTTTTGCCAGTTTTTCCGTCTCTCGCACGCTCAGCCCCCGGGCGATGACCTGTCGCGCAAGCGCCTCGGGATCTTCGGCGGTAATAAGCGCACGAGCATGCCCGGCGGACAGCTTCTCTTCACGCACCAGCGCCTGAACGCTCTCGGGAAGCTTCAGAAGCCGCAACAGATTGGCGATATGCGGGCGGCTCTTGCCCAGAACCTCGCCCAGCTTTTCCTGGGTATGACCAAAGCGCTCCATCAGATCGCGATATCCGGCGGCTTCTTCCAGCGGATTCAGGTCAGCGCGCTGAATATTCTCGATAATTGCGATTTCCAACGCTTCGGTATCGCTGTAATCACGGATGACAGCCGGGACCTCATGCAGCTGGGCAAGCTGTGCTGCCCGCCAGCGCCGCTCGCCAGCGACGATCTCGAAGCCACCTTCCTTGCGCGGGTTGTTACGCAGAATCAGAGGCTGGATGATCCCCTTTTCTCGAATCGACGCTGCCAGCTCTTCGAGATCTTCCTGCCTGAAGTGGCGCCGGGGCTGATCCGGGTTTGGATAGATCTTCTCGATCGGCACCACCTGATCGGGCTTTACCTGTGATGTCGTATCTGTCCTGGCCTCATCCGCCAACACATCTGCCATCAGAGCGGACAGCCCGCGCCCAAGCCCCGTTTGCCTTTTTGCTGCCATTTCAGCCTCCTATGCGGTTTCAAGCACTTCCAGTGCCAAGGCCCGATAAGCCTCGCTCCCCCTGGATGCTGGATCATAGCTGAGCACCGGAAGCGCATGAGACGGCGCCTCGCTGACTCGCACGTTACGCGGAATGACCGACTTGTACACTAGTTCGCCCAGATATTCTCGTGCATCCTCTTCGACCTGACGGGACAGGTTGTTGCGCTTGTCATACATGGTGAGCACCACCCCGGCGATACGCAGATTGGGATTGGCGGTCTGCCGCACTTCGCGAATGGTCAGCATCAGTTGCGAGAGCCCTTCCAGCGCGAAAAACTCGCTCTGCAACGGGACAAGAACCGAATGTGCGGCCACCATGGCATTGACCGTCAGCAGATTCAGCGATGGCGGGCAGTCGATCAGGATATAATCCAGCCCAAAGGCATCCACCGACACCTGACGCAGCGCATCGTGCAGCAGAAAGCTGCGCTTCTCATTGGAAACAAGTTCGATATCGGCCGAGGAAAGATCGGTCGTGGCTGGGGCGATCAGCAGGTTTTTCACCTTTGTTTTCTGCATGACTTCTGAAAGGGGCGCATCGTCCAGAAGCAGGTCATAGGTGGTCAGCTGCCGCGCATCCGGATCGATCCCGAGTCCGGTCGAGGCATTTCCCTGGGGGTCGAGATCGACCAGAAGCACACGCTTGCCTGCCTCTGCAAGCGCCGCGCCTAGATTGATCGTCGTCGTGGTCTTGCCAACGCCACCCTTCTGGTTCGTGATTGCGATTATCTTCGGGCTCCTCGCCCGGCTCGGGTCATGCACGCCGGATACCTCCAAGGATGAGAATTGCGCCGCTCTTGTCTGTCTTGCTCGGAACCGTCTTGATGTCAAACGTCCATTCGTCCCTCGCCCTCTCAATCTCGGATAAATAGCCGGATCCCTTGAGAAAAATAGCTCTTCCCGCGGGCTTCAGGTGCCTGCTCGCATAGGCGAGAAGATCCGGCAGAGGAGCAAGAGCGCGAGCAGAAACGATATCGGCCTCAAGTGGCTCCGTTTCCTCGATCCTGCCCGCAACCACCCTGGCCTTCAGATCCAGCTCTCGAACCACCGTACGCAGGAAAGCCGCCTTACGTTGATCGCTCTCGACACAGGTGACCAAAAGCTGGGGGCAGAATTGTGCTGCCAGCACGGCAACAATCGCTCCAGGCAGGCCGGCACCGGAGCCCAGATCGGCCCATACCCTGGCCTCTTCTGGACAGAAAGCCATTATCTGTGCCGAATCCAGGATATGCCGCTCCCACAAGACCGGCACCGTATTCCGACCGACAAGATTGATGGCCCTGTTCCATTTTTTCAAAAATGCGGTATAGGCTTCGAGCCGATCCATTGTTTCACGTGAAACATCCAGATCCGCCATGAGCCTGTCCTGGTCCTTCATACGGTCTTTTTCCTCTGCTCAGCCCTTATCCTGCTCAAAATCAGGGTCAGCGCCGCAGGTGTAACCCCCTCTATCCGACCAGCCTGCCCCAATGTTTCGGGTCGGGCCCGCTCCAGTTTTTCGGCAATCTCGTGTGAAAGCCCCGGCATCCCCCGATAGCGGAAGTCTCCGGGAATACGCAGCGCCTCGTCTTTCTTCAGTGCAAGAATATCTTCTTTCTGGCGCTTGATGTAATTTGCATAGAGGGCGTCCTTGCCGACTTGTTCCTGTATCTGTCGAGGTACCTTTTCCAGCTCCGGCACCAGAGAGAGGATGCTTTTCAGGGTAACCCCAGGAATGGCCAGAAGCTCATATGCGCTGCGCTTCGTACCGTCCTGCCGAACATTGATCCCCGTCCTGTTCACCTCTTGCGGAGAAAATGCCTGTGCCTTCAGCAGCGCCTCGGCCCTCTCCAAAACCTCCCGCTTTCTTTCGAAAGCCCTGACCCTTTCTTCGCCTATACAGCCGATTTCCATCCCGACAGGCGTCAGCCGCTGATCCGCATTGTCAGCGCGAAGAGAAAGTCTGAATTCTGCGCGGGAGGTAAACATCCGATATGGTTCGCTCACCCCTCGTGTGACAAGGTCGTCTATCATTACGCCAATATACGAATTTGTCCGGGAAAACGTGACCGGCGCTCGTCCCTGTGCCTTCAGAGCGGCGTTCAGGCCGGCCACAAGCCCTTGCGCCGCGGCCTCTTCATATCCGGTCGTACCATTGATCTGCCCTGCGAAGAAAAGGTTGGGAACCGCTCTGACCTCAAGCGTGCTGGAAAGCGCTCGAGGGTCGATATAATCATACTCGATCGCATAGCCAGGTTGCAGGATTCTCGCATTTTCCAGCCCTTCGATACTATGCACATACCTTTCCTGTATTTCGGCAGGCAGCGAAGTGGAAATGCCATTGGGATAGACCGTATCGGTCTCAAGCCCTTCCGGCTCCAGAAATATCTGGTGCGAGTCCTTGTGGGCAAACCGGGTGATCTTATCTTCTATAGATGGACAGTAGCGCGGACCGACCCCCTCGATCATTCCCCCATACATGGCGGAGGCATTCAGATTTTCACGGATGATTTCGTGCGTTTGTGGGTTCGTGTGCGTGATTCCGCAGGAAATCTGCCTTAGAGCGGGTTTCCGTGACAGAAAAGAAAACATCTCCGGTCTGTCGTCACCAGGCTGTTTGGCAAGTCTCTCCCAGTCAATACTGCGCCCGTCGAGCCGGGGAGGCGTGCCCGTTTTCAGCCGCCCTCGCGGCAAACCGAGAGCATCAAGTGCCCGGGCGAGCTCGACCGAGGAGCGGTCCCCGACACGTCCACCTTCATGACGCTCATGACCGATGTGAATGACCCCGCGCAGGAAAGTGCCCGCCGTCAGCACCGTACTGCGCGCCGATATCCTGGAGCCGTCAGCGAGAACAATCCCGGCAATCCCGCCATTATCTTCGTAAAGGTGCGTGACTTCACCCTGAATGATCGTCAGAAGCGGAGTAGTTTCCGCCATGTCGAGGGAGGCCTTACGATACACCTGTCGATCAGACTGGGCACGCGGTCCCTGCACCGCCGGCCCTTTTCGACGATTCAGCAGGCGAAACTGGATGCCAGCTGCATCTGCCAGCCGCCCCATGGCTCCGTCCAGCGCATCGATCTCGCGCACCAAGTGCCCTTTGCCCAGTCCGCCGATAGCGGGATTGCAGGACATCATCCCGATTGCTTCCTTACGCAAGGTCACAAGCGCAGTTCTCGCGCCGAGACGGGTCGCCGCCAGAGCCGCCTCAAGCCCGGCATGACCTCCGCCGATAACAGCAACGTCAAAATCAGGATGTTTCATGTGAAACACTCCTATTTGCCCAGGCAGAAGCTGGAAAAGATCTCATCGAGCAGATCTTCTACATCCACGCGCCCGATCAGGGAATCAATAGCGCGGATTGCTGTCCGCAACTCTTCGGCAGCCAATTCCACATGTTCGCCATCGCTCTCTACCATGTTTCTGGCTGTCGCCAAAGCCTCCCGCGCGCGATCAATGGCAAGC
This sequence comes from Paracoccaceae bacterium, assembly GCA_027045905.1. GTDB lineage: Bacteria > Pseudomonadota > Alphaproteobacteria > Rhodobacterales > Rhodobacteraceae > JAAEUB01. The sequence goes on along the minus strand of JALTZY010000219.1, from coordinate 3,489 downwards.
TTATGCCGGATTCGGGTTGCCGTTTGCGACCCGCTTGTCCGCTTTTCAAGGATGCGGGCGACTCGTTCGACAAGCGCATCGAGCCCCTTGCCCGTAAGTCCGGAAACAGCATCTGCCTCTCCCGTCAGGTCGCCCTTTCCTCTTACCACGATATCCTCGGCTTCAGGCTCCAGTCCTTCGGCCCCACCGCCATCATGGAGAAAAATTCGGAGATCCGCCCGTCTCGCCCGCTCAAGCGCTCTGTCCACGCCGATTTTTTCGATCGCATCGGTGGCCTCCCGCAGGCCAGCGGTATCAAGCAGGGTCACGGGCAGACCTCTCAGATCCATCCGCACCTCGATCACATCGCGCGTGGTCCCCGCGACCTCTGAAATAATCGCTGCCTCACGACCCGTAAGGGCATTGAGCATCGTTGATTTGCCCACGTTCGGCGGGCCGACAATCGCCACTTCGAATCCTTCGCGGATGCGCTCGGCCACTTCCACGCCCTGACTCTCCCTCTCCAGCGCGGCGGAAAGCTGGTCGATCAGCGTCAGCACTTCGCCGCCTACATCTTTGGGTACTTCCTCATCGGCAAAGTCAATGGTCGCCTCCAGAAGCGCAGCGGCACGAATGGCCAGGGCGCGCCATTCCTCGGCCTTCCGTCCGAGGGCGCCGGAAAACACCCGCATCGCCTGCAGGCGTTGGGCCTCGGTCTCGCTTTCGATCAGATCAGCGAGACCTTCAACCCGTGAGAGATCCAGGCGGTCATTCTCCAATGCACGCCGGGTGAACTCCCCCGGTTCTGCCTCACGAAAGCCCGGTATTTTCCCAAGTTCCCATAATACTGTGTTGATTATGGCAATGCTTCCATGCAGGTGCAGTTCGGCAATATCTTCTCCGGTAAAGGAACCCGGGCCTGGAAAAGCGAGAACTAGAGCCTCGTCAATCACCCTGCCGGCATGATCCCGTATTTTGCGCAGGCTTGATCGTCGCTCCACCGGCAAACTTCCTGTGAGAATCTCAACTGCCGAAAAGGCGCGATCTCCGGATATCCGGACAATGGCCACGCCCGATTTTCCACGAGGCGTTGCCAGTGCGAAGATCGTATCCATTTCAGCGCCTTTACAAAAGATATTCAGGCGTTCATCGAATCGAAGAACTCGGCATTTGTCTTGGTCTGTTTGAGCTTCGACAGCAGGAACTCGATGGCGTCCGTCGTCCCCATCGGATTGAGAATCCGCCGCAGGACGAAGGTTTTTTGCAAATCGCGCGGATCGACCAGAAGATCCTCCTTGCGGGTACCTGACTTCAGAATGTCTATAGCCGGGAAGACGCGCTTGTCGGCAACCTTGCGATCGAGCACGATTTCCGAGTTACCCGTGCCCTTGAACTCTTCGAAGATCACCTCGTCCATTCGGCTGCCGGTCTCGATCAGCGCGGTTGCGATGATCGTTAGAGAACCGCCCTCCTCGATGTTACGCGCCGCACCGAAAAAGCGCTTGGGCCGTTGCAGGGCATTGGCATCAACCCCGCCGGTGAGCACCTTGCCCGAAGACGGCACCACGGTATTGAACGCCCGCCCCAGGCGCGTGATCGAATCGAGCAGGATTACCACGTCGCGCTTGTGCTCGACCAGACGCTTTGCCTTTTCGATCACCATTTCGGACACGGCGACATGGCGCGTGGCCGGCTCGTCGAAGGTCGAGGATATCACCTCCCCTTTCACCGATCGCTGCATGTCGGTCACTTCTTCGGGCCGTTCGTCTATGAGCAGCACGATCAGATAAACTTCTGGGTGATTGCGCTCGATCGAATTGGCAATATTCTGTAGGATCACCGTCTTGCCGGTGCGCGGCGGCGCCACGATCAGGCTTCGCTGTCCCTTTCCGATGGGTGCCACCAGGTCGATCACCCGTGCGGTCTTGTCCTTGATCGTCGGATCCTCGACCTCCATCTTCAGTCGCTCATTCGGATAAAGCGGGGTAAGATTCTCAAAAGCAACCTTGTGCTTTGCCTTTTCCGGGTCGCCGAAATTGATCTTTTCGACCTTGGTAATGGCGAAATAATTCTCATTTTCCAGTGGCGCCTGTATCACCCCCTCCACCGTGTCGCCGGTACGCAGCGAATATTGCCGGATCACGTCTGGCGAAACATAAATGTCATCCGGGCCGGGCAGATAATTCGCCTCGGGCGAACGCAGGAAGCCGAAGCCATCCTGCAATACTTCAAGCACACCGTCGCCGCCGATAACCCAGTCATCCTCGGCACGCTCCTTGAGGATCGAAAACATGATCTCCCCCTTGCGCATGGTCGAGGCATTTTCGATCTCCAGTTCTTCGGCCATGGCCAGAAGATTCTTGGGGGTCTTTGATTTCAGGTCAGAGAGATTAAGTCGGTTTTCGGTCATGGGATACTCGCAAGAACGGTGCTTTCCCGCGCGGTTCTTCATTCTGTTCTGTGGAAACAGCCTCGGCCGGACGGCCTGCCTATCGGCTGCATACCTGCCCGCTGTCAGCGAGTCAATCGCCTAGAATTTCAGGATCACCGCAATGACAATGAAGATCATCAGCAGAGTCGGCACTTCGTTCATCAGCCTGTAGCTGCGACCGGACAAATAATTGCACCCTTCGGCAAAGTCGAGCCGACGCAGATACAGCCAGTAATGCATCCAGGTCATACCGAAAACCGATACCGCCTTGATCCAGGGCCAGAGCTTACCCCAATCGACAATCCCGGGAGTAAAGACCATCGCAAGCCCGAACAGCCAGCTCGAAATCATTGCTGGGCGCATGATCAGCTTTTGAAGCTTTAGTTCCATCTTCTGAAAGAGAAGATCCGTTTCACTACCCTTCTTCACTTCTTCAGCATGATAAACAAACAGACGTGGCAGATAGAAAAGCCCCGCCATCCATGACAGGATCGACATCACATGCAGGGCCTTGGCCCATGGATAAAACCAAGTCAGGAAATCAGCCATATCGCCCCCTTTTTCTATGAATAAAGAAAAAGAAAAAAGAAGAAAATGTGGTTGATTCAGGGCTTGTGCATTATGTGGATTGGCAAATCATCCTGAGATATATCCACATTGAAGTTTGATGGAAAATATTTTCCACATGAGCGGAAAACAAAATAAATTGTTATTTTTCAATATGATATGATATATTATTCTGTAGAAAATCTAAGGATGGATGATATACAGTCAGCATGTGGGTGAACAGGGCACAATTAGCAACATGGGACAAAACTCCCCGAGACATCTGTAAAATTCATCCGATCTGTGAAAATGTCTGCCTGAGCCATTTTCGCCCAGTATCCCACACCGGAACAAACATGAATTTTCCACAGGTACATACATGTACCGTAACCGCCCGATTGCTACCGCCTGCCTGGCACCGCAGCCAGATCTGGTACTGTAACCTGACGTCTGGAAATTCTGTCGGAGATTGCGCTGTGCGCCCCTGCCGGGGCATGTCCCGGCAGGGGCGGTCCATTCTGGTATTCCATGGA
>JALTZY010000218.1 GCA_027045905.1 Paracoccaceae bacterium | reverse complement strand
CCCCCGGCCCGGCCGGCCCGCCGCGCCTCGCGTGCCTGTGGGCGGCAAAACGATTCCCGTATCGTTGCCGGCAGGGGCTGCCGGCGGTTTTTGGTGCTCTTGCCGGGATTTCCGGCGGTTCCGCTTGTGAGCGTTTCCGGCGCCAACTGGCCCCTTTTCTCCGGCGCCGAAGCGTTTATATTGTCGTGGCCGAGCAGATCGCGACAGCAGCAACAGGTCGGAAGGTGCCGCAGTGAGCACGAAGGATACACGCATGTCGGGCAGAGACGACGCCCCGGGTGCCGGTACGGGGACGGGCGACAGCGATGTGGGTCTCGCCGTCAGACCGCGCCAGAAGACCCAGCGCCCGCCGATGTACAAGGTTTTACTGCTGAATGACGATTTCACGCCGATGGAATTCGTCGTCATGGTGCTGGAGCGCTTCTTCGGCATGGATTCGGGCCAGGCCTACGAGGTCATGCTCACCGTGCACAAGAAGGGCGTGGCGGTGGTCGGGGTTTACAGTCACGAGGTGGCCGAGACCAAGGTGACCCAGGTCATGCAGGCCGCGCGCGAGCATCAGCACCCGCTGCAATGCACCATGGAAAAGGAATAGGTGAGCGGCTCGCGGCTCTCACTGGCGCTTGAGAGGGGGGCGCTGGCGCTGCCGGAAGGGCGGTTGGTGCTGCTGAATGCGCCGGGGACGGTGGACCTTGCCGGTCTGGACCCGGCCCGGCTGCTGGTGGAGCAGGACTTCTACCCGGAATACAGGGCCTTGCAGGCGCGTGGCCTGGAGGTGACCAGGCAGGCCGAGGGGCGTTTCGCTGCCGCCATCGTCTATCTGCCCCGGGCCAAGGCGCTGGCCAGGGCGCTGGTGGCGCGGGCGGTGGAACTCACCGGCGGCGGGCTGGTGGTGGTGGACGGGCAGAAGAGTGACGGCATCGCCGCCCTTGTCGGAGCGCTCAGGGGGCGGGTGACGCCAGGGGGCAGCCTGTCCAAGGCGCATGGCAAGCTGGTCTGGTTCGAAGGCGGGGATCTTGCCGACTGGCGCGCCGGGACGCGGCGCATCGAGGGGGGCTTTGTCACCCGGCCGGGAGTCTTTTCCGCCGATGCGCCGGATCCCGGCTCGGTGCTGCTGGCCGCGGCCCTGCCCGCGGATCTGGCCGGCCGCGGGGCCGATCTCGGAGCGGGCTGGGGCTATCTCGCCCGCGCGGCGCTGGCGCGCGGCGCGGTGGAGCGGCTCGACCTGGTGGAGGCGAGTCATGGCGCGCTGGAATGCGCGCGCGAGAATCTCGCCGATCCCCGTGCCGTCTTTCACTGGGCCGATGCGCGCGACTGGCGGCCGGCGGGGCTTCTGGATTTTGTGATCACAAACCCGCCCTTCCATGCCGGCCGCAGGGGCGATCCGGGGCTGGGCGGCGCCTTCATCGCCGCCGCTGCCGCCATGCTGGTCCCGCGCGGCCGGCTTCTGATGGTTGCCAACCGGCACCTGCCTTATGAGACCGTGCTGGAGGGAGCCTTCGGCCGGGTGGAGGAAATCGGCGCTCCGGCCGGAACCGGCCCGGCCTTCAAGCTGCTGCGGGCAACGAATCCTCGCCGCAAGCGGGCGAACATGCGATAACCCTGCCGGATACGCGGGAAATGCGCGGGAATCGAGGGACAAGATGAGCTTTTCCATCAAGGGCAAGACGGCGATTGTCACCGGCGCGGCCAATGGGGTCGGGCTGGCGATAGCGCGCCATTTCGCCGCCCAGGGGGCGCAGGTAATGGGCGCGGACATGGATGAAAAGCGCCTCATCCAGGAATTTGGCGAAAACCCGGAAGCCGGAGAAGCCACAGGCCGGGAAAGCGGCGGCAGCCTGCGCTATTTCGCCGGCGATCTGCGCGAGAAGCTGACCATCGCCAACCTGCTGTCGGCGACTGTGGATGCCTATGAGCGTATCGACATCCTGGTCAATGCCAGTCGCCAGGTATTGACTACCGATCCGCTGGATTGCCAGGACAGGTCGGTGGAGACGCTGCTGGAGCAGAACCTGCTTTCGGGACTGCGCCTGAGCCAGCAGGTGGCAGCGCGGATGATACGCCAAAGCGAGGGGGAGGACGAGGCGGAAAAGAGCTCTCTTGGGGCCATTGTCAACCTGTCCTCCATCGCCGCGATGCGCACCCATCCCGGGCTGCTCGGCTTTTCGGTCGCTTCGGCGGCGCTGGAGCAGGCGACCCGGTCGCTGGCCGTGGCTCTGGCGCCGCACCGGATTCGGGTCAATGCCGTGGCTTTCGGCTCGGTGATGAGCGCCTCTCTGCGCGACGGGCTGCGCGATAACCCGCAGGCGCGTACGGAGATAGAAGAGGGCACCCCGCTGGGGCGCATCGCCTCGGCGGGCGAGGTGGCCGAAGCGGCGCAGTTCCTGGCTTCGGACGGGGCCGGCTTCGTGACCGGGCAGGTTCTGCGGGTGGATGGCGGGCGCGGGCTGGTGGATGCGGTCGCCGTGCCGCTGCACTGAGGCGCAAGGGTGCGGCACGCGGCGATTTTTCTGCGAAAAATCGCGCCTCCGGCGGGAGTATTTGGGGAAAGATGAAAGGGAAGGGTGAAGGCGACATGGAGGAGGGGATGCAGGAGGAGAAGCGGAAGGCCTCGGCGTGGTTTCGCGCGCTTCGCGACCGGATCGTGGCGACCTTCGAGGCTTTGGAGGACCGTGCCGGAGGAGAAGGGCCCGCGGGGCGGTTCGAACTCAGCGAGACCAAGCG
>JALTZY010000217.1 GCA_027045905.1 Paracoccaceae bacterium | reverse complement strand
GCAGCGGGTGCGGGGTCGGCCGGGGCCGTGGCGGAGGGCTTCCCGCGCGCGACTTCTCCGGGTGCGGGGTCGGCCTCTGCAGCGGCCACGGTCTCTTCCGCGTCGTTTCTGCCCAGCATGTCGGCCAGGCGCTCGCGGTTGAAAAAGCCGAAGACCACGAGGCCCACGGCCAGATAGGTCAGCAGGAGACGCAGGATCGGGCTCAGCATGGGCAGGCTCCTTTCGGCGGGGTTCAGCGGCTGAGGGCGCGGGCGAGCGCGTCCAGCTCCTCGGCGGCCCGGGAGCGTGGCTCCAGCTCGCTTACCGAGAGCCCCTCGGAAAAGGAGCGGCGGAAGGCCAGCCGCTGCACCAGCTTCGGCTCCAGCGGGGTGATGCCGGGCAGCATTTCGAGCGCCTCCATCGCCTCGGCATTCTCGCGCGAGCGCGGATGCGGGTCGGCGCGGTTGAGAAAGGCCAGCACCTCGGGCATCTTTTTTCCGCGTTCCTCGCGCATGATGCCGAGAAAGCGCTGGGTGGCCCAGATATCGGCCTGGGAGGGCGTCACCGGGATCACCACCCGGTCGGCCCAGCGGATCGCCTTGCGCATCGCCTCCATGTCGGAAGCGCCCACGTCGATCAGGTATTCGATCCCCTTCTTGCGCCGGGCGGGCAGGTCGTTGACCACATCAAGCGCGGGCTCGATCCCGTCCTCAGCGCGGATCCGGGCCACGTCGCTCACGGTGCGCTGCGGGTCGAGGTCGCAGACCTGCACCACCTGCCCCTGAGCCTGCTGCCAGAGCGCGAGGTTGAAGACGATGGTGCTCTTGCCGGTGCCGCCCTTGAAATTCGCGTAAAGCGTGCGCATCTGCTTCCTCCTGTTGGTTGCCCGCTATTGGTTGCCCGGCTGGCTTCCCGGGGCCGGCGCGGCCTGTGGCTGGACCTCCCGGTAGCCCTGCGGCGGCAGGAACAGCGCCGGGTCGATGTCGCCAACGCGGATATCGCGCAGGGCGCGCCTGGTGCCGCCGGGCTTTTCCTCGCGCACCACCACCAGCAGCTCCGGGTCGAACCACCAACCGCCGATCACCGGCGCCTGGCCGGGGCGCTGCAGGGCGGTACTCCAGTATTCGACCTTGCGGCCCTCCATTTCCTGCATTTCCTGGAAAGTCATGGTCATGGTGGTGCCGTCGGGCCAGATCTGGCTCAGCGCCTGCCTGCGCCCGGTATCCCATTCGATACGCATCGGGGCGGCGATCTGCGGCGATGTCAGCTCCCATGTCTGGGTAACGATCCCCGATACCTCGCCCTCGCCGACCTGGCGGCAGGTCATCTGTGCCGCCTGCATCTGCGCCTGCGGCGGGCAGGGATCGGTGCCGCCGCTGACGGCACTGGCCACGGACGGGTCGCGGATCGTGGCGTAGGTGCGGCTCTGCGGGTCGATCAGGTAGGCGATGCCTTCCCTGCCGCGCATGATCTGGATGGAGGTCCGGCCGTCGGGACCTTCGATTTCGATGCGCATGTTGCCTGCGGCCTTGAATATCCGCCCGACCTGCTCGCTGCCGTCAGGCAGGCTCTGCACGGCTTCGGCGCTGAAGGCGGGCGTAGCCGGAAGGGTCGGGCTCTGGGCCGTGGCGGGCATGGCCGGCGCGGTGATCAGGGCGCTCAGGATGAATGCAAGGGCTGTGGCAATGCGTTGCATCAAGGTCTCCGTTCCGGGCTCCGGGTTTTCGGATGCCCTGCCCCGGACGCGCCGGGGCAGGGCCTGTCTGGCAGATGGCCGACCGGTTTATTCGGTCGCGGCCTCGGCGCCGCCTTCGGCGGACTGCTCGGCCGGCGCGGCCGGGTAGCCCGGAGGCGGCGGCATCATGCCGGGCATCGGGTAGCCCGGGGGCACGGCGGCGGCGTCACCCTCGGTGCCCGGCACGACCGGAGCATAGCCGTAGGGGTAGCCGTAGCCATTGTAGCCATAGCCGTAGCCACGCCCGTAGCCGGAGCCGGAGGTGCGGGTCTTGCCCGAGAAGCTCATGTCGAAGCTGCCGTCGCCCAGGCCGTTACCGCTGAAGGGACCCCAGCCGGTGCCCCAGTTGTCGCCGCCCCAGGGGGTCCAGCCATTGCCCCAGCCCGGGCCGCCCCAGGGGGTCCAGCCATTGCCCCAGCCGGGCCCGTAGCCCCAGCCGGGGGCGTAGCCGTAGCCGGGCCCGTAATAGGGGCCCCAGTACTGGGCGCTGGCGGGGATTGCCGTCAGGCTTGCTGCGGCGGCGATTGCCGCGATCATCAGGCTTTTTTTCATGTTCTCTCTCCATTTTCGTCCCGGGAAGGTTGAATGAAACGGGCACTGGGACATGTGCCTGTATCACTTCGGCAAGAGGGTCCAGCCCTTGCCTGGTGTCTGCGGCTCACCAGAATCCGAAAGGTGTGCCGCCGAAAAACGGAATCGTGCCGTGATAGGGGGTGCCCCAGCCGCCGAGACCGGGCGCGATACCGGGATAGAGGCCTGGATAGAGGCCTGGATAGGCCGGGACACTGGGAAGGGGGTAGGGATAGGAATAGCCGTGACCGTAATCGGGCAGCGGGGTGTCGGGCAATGCGGCAGCTTCGTCTCCGGGCCAGTATGCATAGCCGTAGCCGCCGGGATAGCCATAACTGCCGGGCAGGGTGCTCCGGGTGCCGGATGCGGCGGGCGGGGCCGATTGGCCGGTCGCGGTGCCTTCCGGAGCATAGAGCGGCGGTTCGGAGCGGGCAGGGGCGGGGGC
>JALTZY010000216.1:6183-12471 GCA_027045905.1 Paracoccaceae bacterium | reverse complement strand
GAGCCCCTCGGAGCCGTCCACGATGAACTCCACCGTGCCCGCGCCGCTGTAGCCGATCGCCTCGGCCGCGGCCACCGCCGCCCGGCCCATGGCCGCGCGCATCTCGGCGCTCATGCCCGGCGCGGGGGCCTCCTCGATCACCTTCTGGTGGCGGCGCTGCAGCGAGCAGTCGCGCTCGAAGAGATGCACCGCGCGGGTGCCGTCGCCGAAGATCTGCACCTCGATATGGCGGGGGCTGGCGATGAACTTCTCGATCAGCATCGCGTCATTGCCGAAGGCCGTGCGCGCCTCGGCGCGGGCCGAGGCAAGCGCGGCGGCGAAATCCGCGGCCCGCTCGACCAGGCGCATCCCCTTGCCGCCGCCCCCGGCGACGGCCTTGATCATCACCGGATAGCCGATCCGCGCGGCCTCCTCGGCGAGGCGCTCGTCGCCCTGCTCGGCGCCATGATAGCCCGGCACCACCGGCACGCCCGCGCGCTCCATCAGCGCCTTGGCGGCATCCTTGAGCCCCATGGCGCGGATCGCTTTGGGCGAGGGGCCGATGAAGGTGAGGCCGGCGACCTCCACGGCCTCGACGAAATCCGGGTTTTCGGACAAGAAGCCATAGCCCGGGTGGATCGCCTGCGCCCCCCGGGCGAGGGCGGCGGCGATGATCGCCTCGCCCCTGAGGTAGCTTTCGGCGGGCGCGGGCGGGCCGATATGCACCGCCTCGTCGGCCGTCTCCACATGGCGCGCGCCGGCATCGGCATCGGAATAAACCGCGACGGTCTCGATGCCGAGCTTGCGGGCGGTGTCGATGATGCGGCAGGCGATTTCGCCGCGATTGGCGATGAGGATCTTCTTAATCATCTAATCCCCCCTTTTGGGAAAGTAGTCATCAACATCCCCCTCAAATCCAATCTTCCGCAGCAATGCCTCCCCACAAACAGAGAATAAGTAATTCAATACTTTCAGGTGAGGGTGCATCCCCCTGCAAGCGTCAAATCTTTCAGGGTTAGCCTTGTTCAATTCCTCTGCCGTCTTATCCAGACATGGACGCAGATCCATACGATTATGGATCACCTGATTGCGGAGACAAACAATCGCTTCCGCTTCGCCCTGGCTTATGTTCAACCGTTCAACAAGCGCGTTTTTCGAGAAGGTCTTTGCGCCGTCAAACCATTCCAGAAACCGCACCAATGCCAGCAGCTTCAACTCGAATGCGCCAGAATTTGCGCGGCCCTCAAGAAAAACCATGATTGCGTCCATCGTCAGGTTTTTTTCTTCACTGGGAATTTTCGCGAAATACGAAATTGTGGAGACCAACACGTTTGAAAGCCCTTTGATAACCAGATCCGTTTTCCACCATCCTTCTTTATCGGCACACCGGAATAAAGGGCGCGGTTGCAGCTCCGGGCGCGGCGTATTCAAATACAGTTTCAGGTTGCCCTCTCGCGTCTTGGCCAGAAACCGAACCGGGGCACCGACCGCCAATGAAATGGCAACCCCGAGTTCATCATCATCCACCTTGCTATCAATCACAGACAAGGTTTTCTTGCGACCGATCACCTGACCAATATTGGACACCTGGACTCTCGACGCAGTATCCAGTCCCGGCGTGACGATCACTTCATCTATCTGGTTCTTCCATGTAAAATCGAGCGGCGCATTGAAGAGAACGCGTATATAGGGGAAATGCTTGTTCTCCTCCTCGAATAGTCGGGTCAGGACTGTTTTCCCGATCCAATTTCCACCACTCTCTTGGGCAGACAGGAGGGGTTCTTCAGCGCGTTGACAGATCGCCGTACCATAAGGGGTTTGGAGGCGAATATCCTCTACCCGAAAAGCCGAAACAAGCTCCTGCCTTAATCCCAAGGACGTTTGCGGCTCACCGGCCTGCACCATCATCGAGGCCGAGGCCAGATCAAGGGCACATGCTGTATCTTTTATTGCCTTCCCCCCGAGGGTTAAGTCGCATGTGCCATAAAGCTTGCTATCCTCAAACAACATCACACAATTCTCCAGAACAGCGCGGCGGGGGGCTGCCTGCCCCCCGCGCCCCCCGGGAGTATTTGGGCCAAGATGAAAGGGCTACATGCGGAAGATGCCAAAGCGGGTCTCCTCGATCGGGGCGTTGAGGGCGGCGCGGAGGCTGAGGGCGAGCACGTCGCGGCTCTTGCGCGGGTCGATGATGCCATCGTCCCAGAGGCGGGCGGAGGCGTAGAGCGGGTCGGACTGGCGGGCGAACTGGTCGAGCACCGGCTGTTTGATCGCCGCTTCGTCGGCCTCGGTGAAAAGCTCGCCCTCGCGCTCGGCCTGTTCGCGCTTGACCTGTGCCAGCACGCCCGCGGCCTGCTCGCCCCCCATCACCGCGACGCGGGAATTGGGCCAGGTCCAGAGGAAGCGGGGGCTGTAGGCGCGCCCGGCCATGCCGTAATTGCCGGCCCCGTAGGAGGCGCCGACCATCATGGTGATCTTTGGCACGCTGGTGGAGGCGACGGCGGTGACCATCTTCGCCCCGTGGCGGGCGATGCCGGCATGTTCGGACGCGCGGCCGACCATGAAGCCGGTGATATTCTGAAGGAATATCAGCGGGATGCGGCGCTGGGAGCAAAGCTCGACGAAATGCGCGCCCTTGGCGGCGCTGTCGGCGAACATGACCCCGTTATTGGCGATGATGCCGACCGGGCAGCCCTCGATATGGGCAAAGCCCGTGACCAGGGTTTCGCCGAAGCGGGCCTTGAATTCATCGAATCGCGAGCCATCGACGATGCGGGCGATGACTTCGCGGATGTCGTAGGGGGTGCGCAGGTCATGGGGGACCACGCCGAGGATTTCCTCGGGGTCGCAGGCCGGCGGCTCGGGGCTCGTCCAGGCGACGGTATCGGGGCGGCGGCGGTTGAGATTGCGCACCGCCTCGCGGGCGAGCGCGAGGGCGTGGGAATCGTCTTCGGCCAGCATGTCGGCAACCCCGGAGAGGCGGGTATGCACATCGCCCCCGCCCAGCTCTTCGGCGCTGATCACCTCGCCGATCGCGGCCTTGACCAGCGGCGGGCCGGCGAGGAAGATGGTGCCCTGCTCCTTCACGATGATCGCCACGTCGGACATGGCCGGCACATAGGCGCCGCCCGCCGTGCAGGAGCCCATCACCACGCTGATCTGGGCGATGCCGCGCGCGCTCATGCGGGCCTGGTTGTAGAAGATGCGGCCGAAATGGTCGCGGTCGGGAAAGACCTCGTCCTGGTTGGGCAGGTTGGCGCCGCCGGAATCGACGAGGTAGATGCAGGGCAGGTGATTTTGCTCGGCGATTTCCTGGGCGCGCAGGTGTTTCTTGACCGTCATCGGGAAGTAGGAGCCGCCCTTCACGGTGGCGTCATTGGCGACGATCATCACGTCCTGGCCTTCGACGCGCCCCACCCCGGCGATGATCCCGGCACCCGGCGCGGTGCCGCCATGGAGGCCATGCGCCGCCGTGGCGCCGATCTCGAGGAAGGGGGAGCCCGGGTCCATGAGATTGGCCACCCGGTCGCGCGGCAGCATCTTGCCGCGCTTGATGTGGCGCGCCCGCGCCCGCTCCGGCCCGCCAAGGGCGGCGGCCTCGGCCACCTCGCGCACCCGTTCCAGCGCCTCCAGATGGGCGGCGCGGTTGGCGCGGTATTCGGCGCTCCCGGTGCTGATTCTGCTTGTCAAACGTGCCATTCGTTCCCCTTTGTCTGCCGGCCTTGTCTCCTGCCGCCCTGCCCGCTCTCATCCGCTCCGCCCGCTCTGCTGCGGCCGGGCCGCGCCTGCCGTCTGTCGCCTCTCCGCACGCCCTTCCGAATCACCCTCAGGGCACCTCCTGCAGGAAGTCCTGCAGGAAAAGCGCCTGGCTCGCCGTCTCGCGCATCAGGCATTCGCCGAGCGCCGGGGCGCCATCGGCATGCCCCTCCCAGATGGCGAACAGATAGGCGCATTTCGCATCGCGGTATTCGACCCAGCGCTCCTGCATCCGGCGCGCGATTCCCGCTTGCGGGACGGCACGCAGGCCGCGCTGCTCCATCTCCCGGTCACGGGCGGCGGCGTCCTCGAGGATCTGGCGGTAGGCATCGTCCAGCCGCGCCTGCCAGGCGGCCAGTTCCAGCCGATAGCAGCGGTCGGTGACGGAAGCGCTGCGGGGGGGCGCAAGGGCCTCGATACAGCGCCCGGCGGATGCGCCGGCGCAGGAGCGCATGTCGCCCCCCTCCTCCAGCATACGGACAAGGCACATGTCCGTCGCCTCCATGGAAAAGCTCGGCTCCTGCGCCGCCAGCGGGGCGGCGGCAATGGCGGCGGCGAGGGAAACGGCCGGAAGCTGTTTCATCTGTCGGTCCTTTCGATTCATCATGACGAAATGTGTCTGCGAAGGCTCATTCGCGCCAGAAATCGCGCAGATAGAGGGCCTGGGAAGCGGTCTCGCGCATCTGGCATTCCGTGCTGGCCGGTCCGGCCCCGGTGCCGCCCTGGTAGAGGCTCGCCACATGCTCACATCTGGCATCGCGATAGGCGATCCAGGCCCGCTGCATCTGGCGCAGGGCCTCTTCCTGGCTCGGCGGCGTGAAGCTCATGCCGGCCATCTCCGCATCCGCCTCGCGCGCCTCGCGCAGCGCTTGCCTGTACCATTCGTTCAGCCGCGCGTCCCAGGCCTCCAGTTCCTTGCCGTAGCACAGGCCGGCGCCCAGATTGCTGCCGCCGGCCTCGCTCGCGGCCATGCAGCGCTCGGCCGAGCGGCCGATACAGGCTTCTTCGGTGCCGTGCGGCGCGCCGGCGAGGCAGGCATCGGTCGCCCGCATCGAGAAAACCAACTCCTGCGCGGCGGCCTGGCTGGCGACCGGGGCGGCGAGAAAAAGAGCGATGGGAAATATCCTGAACAGGGTCATTTTCATACTCCTTGCAGCATTTCCGGCCAATAATCCGCCAGTTTCCCCACCCTATTGCAGCCCGTCGCCCGCGCAAAGCCGGCGCGCGCTCACTTCATCGCTCCCATCAGTTCGCGCCCGATCAGCATGCGGCGGATCTCGGAAGTGCCGGCGCCGATCTCCATCAGCTTGGCGTCGCGGAAGATCCGGCTGACGGGGCTTTCGTTCATGAAGCCCATGCCGCCCATGGCCTGCACCGCCTGGTGGGCGACCTTCATCGCCTCTTCCGAGGCATAGAGCACGCAGGCGGCGGCGTCCTGGCGGGTGACCTCGCCCCGGTCGCAGGATTTCGCCACCTCGTAGACATAGGCGCGCGCGCTGTTCATGGCCACATACATGTCGGCGATCTTGCCCTGCATCAGCTGAAAGTCCCCCACCGGCCGGCCAAACTGCTTGCGCTGGGCGATATAGGGCATCACCTCGTCCATGCAGGCGGCCATGATGCCGGTGCCGATTCCGCTGAGCACCACGCGCTCGTAGTCGAGCCCGCTCATCAGCACCGCCACCCCGCGCCCCTCTTCGCCGAGCACGTTTTCTTCCGGCACTTCCACGTCTTCGAAGATCAGCTCGGCCGTGTTGGAGCCGCGCATCCCCAGCTTGTCGAAATGCGCGCTGGTGGAAAAGCCCTTCCAGCCGCTCTCGACGACAAAGGCGGTGATCCCGCGCGCGCCCGCTTCCGGGTCGGTCTTGGCATAGACCACCAGCACATCAGCATCGGGGCCGTTGGTGATCCAGAACTTGGTGCCGTTCAGCACATAGCGGTCGCCCTTCTTCTCGGCCCTGAGCTTCATCGAAACCACGTCGCTGCCCGCCCCCGCCTCGCTCATCGCCAGCGCGCCCACATGCTCGCCGCTGATCAGCTTGGGCAGGTATCTGAGCTTCTGTTCATGGGTGCCGTTGCGCCGGATCTGGTTCACACAGAGATTGCTGTGCGCGCCATAGGAGAGCGACACGCTGGCCGAAGCCCGCGCGATCTCCTCCACCGCCACCACATGGGCAAGGTAGGACATGCCCGCGCCGCCATATTCCTCGGGCACCGTCACCCCCAGAAGGCCCAGCGCCCCAAGCTCGCGCCACAGATGGGCGGGAAAGTCGTTCTTCGCGTCGATCTCGGCGGCGATCGGCCGGATCCGCTCCTGGGCGAAGCGATGCACCATGTCTCTGAGCGCCTCGACCTCCTCGCCCAGATCAAACTTCATCGACGCGGCAAACATGGTCCCTCCCGTTGATTATTGAACGCTCGTTCATTTACCCCGCTGCCCCACCCCCGGGTCAAGAAAAACCCGACGTCACCCCGCCTCGCTCGGGCGCATCTTCGCGGGGAGACGGTTTTTCGCCGAAAATCGCCCCGCCCGCCCGCGCCCGCCGGCATCAG